>NZ_MNRT01000016.1:0-48248 GCF_001916075.1 Clostridium sp. 29_15 | reverse complement strand
TAATTTCTTAGTAGTATCTTCTTTTAAAGCTTCTAAAGTTTCGAATTCTGAAACTTCTTTAGCAAATTCATCATCAAGTACTGGTAATTCTTTTGCTTTAACTTCTTTAACTTCTACTTCAAATTTAGCTGGCTTTCCGTTTAATTCTTCTTTTCCATAGCTTTCTGGGAAAGTAACATTAACTTCTACTTTATCTCCAGCTTTAGCTCCTACTAATTGTTCTTCAAAGTTATCTATAAATGAACCTGAACCTATTTCTAATGAATAGTCATGTCCTTCTCCACCTTCAAATGCAACTCCATCAATGAATCCTTTGAAATCTATAACAGCTATATTTCCATTTTCTATAGCACCTTCTTTAACTTCAACTCTTGCATTCTTTTCTTGCATTTCTTTTAACTTAGCAGAAACTTCTTCCTCAGTTACTTCGTAAGTTTTCTTTTCAACATTTAACCCTTTGTATTCTCCAAGTTCTACTTCTGGGTAAACAATTACTTCAGCAGTATATATTAAATCTTTTCCCTCTTCAGCTTGAACTACTTCAACTTTTGGGAAATCTACAGGTCTTACATTATTTTCTTTTAGTGCCTCTGCATAGCTTCCTTCTATTGAAAAGTTAACTGCATCTTCTAAAAGAACTTCTACTCCATAGTATTTCTTTACAACGTTCATTGGCACTTTACCTTTTCTAAATCCTGGCACATTGAATTTCTTAATATTCTTCTTATATGCTCTTGTTAAAGCTTCTTTAAATTTATCTGCTTCAACCTTTACTTCAAATTTAACAACGTTAACGTCGATTTTTTCCATTTTAGCTTCCATTGTATATTCCTCCTACAATTAGTATCTCTTGTTACATAATACAACTTAGTCATTATAACATATCTAAGCTAATATTTTCAAATATTTGTTCAATAAAATTCCTGTATCTATTGTACTAACTCTCCGTTTGAAGTAATATATCGTACATTGCCGTCAATATTTACCTCTAAACCTTTTTCCTGCATCTGTCCAAAAGTAATTTCTGTAGATTTAGAAGCCCATATAGTAAAGTGTGTATTCATATTTATGTCTATTATGGATATATATTTATTTAAATTGTAGCCAAAATACGGAATATTAGTAATATATGCAATTTTATTTTCACTTATTTGTACAGGTGTACTATGCCATATATATCCTTGATATAAAGCTCTTATATTGTCTTTAATATATATTTCTCCATCAGGCCCAACATATTGTGCTAATGTTACATTCTTAATCTCTCCGTTAGCATATACTATGTTAATATTTTGATTTGGATCTAATACCACTGCATCTTTACCATTGTTGCCTATATAAATATAATAATTTTCTGGAACTTCCTTAACAGATTCAATTAGTGTTTCTGAATTTTCTTCCTTTAACTTAAAACTTATAGGGGTATCTGAAATAGTTACATCTAAATACTTTTCTACAGGTGTTTCTTCTACCATTGGTTCTTGTACTTCTGAACTTTCATTAGTTTCATCCGTCTGCACCAACTGTTCCTTATCATCCGTTTCCTTATCTTCGTCAACCCATGCCTGAAGTCTATCCTTTAATTTAGAAAAATCATAATTAGCAACTTCTGTTACCAATATGCCTATAATACATATAGAAAGAATTCCAATAATAATTTTCTTTCTCTTTCTTTTCCTCATTATTTTTTCATAATCCTTACTAAATATGCTAGGCTTCTTCATAATACCTCTCCTCTAAATGATTACTTCTTAATTTCTAGTTTTGTGCTCTTCTTACAACATCCAGTTGAACAATTACATGTAGCACATTTTCCACTGCTTTTGCATCCTCCACATTTTATTATACCTAATTCTCTTAATTCTTGAACAGATAATTTAGCTTCATTTACATCATAATCTTCATATTCTGGTGTTTCTTTTAAAATTCCTTGTTTTTTTTCCATTTCCTCCTCCTGTTTTTTAATATTATCCTATTTGGTATTAATATATACTTATTGCTCATCTAATTCCAATTCTATTCTTTGGCTACTTTCAACTAACCATTTTCCTTCATCATATATTAAAACAATTAAAAAACGTTCTTCTTTTTCTTCCTTTATGAAAGGAAGTATTTTTTTAGCAACACTATAATTGATATCTACTAAGATATTTGCTACATACCTTTCATTCTCATATTTAAACTCACTATTGGCAATTTTTAATTCTAAATCATCTATGGTATAGTTATTAGAAAAAATCATGGTCTTTTCATAAATGGAATTGAAAATTTCTTCTCTTGAATTTTCTTCAACATTTTCCATTAATGATATATCTTTATTATTTAAAGCGTCAAATAAACTGTTATAAAATCCTCTTAATGTGTTTTCTATAGTTGCTAAAAGCTTATCATTAGCCATATTTATATCAAGTTTTAAAATATTATCTTCTTGAATCTTCACCTCTGGACTTTTAACCACTCCCCAAGGAAATTCTTTGGTAAGATAAATAATTATATCTTTATTATTTGGTATAGGTCCATATGTCTTAATTTCACTGACAGTTTTTTCAGTGTCTTTTCCATTAATATAAACTTTTGCATCATTGAAATTAGAATATAATGTAATATATTCTGCTGCTACTTCAACATTTATGTCTCCATCCTCTAAAAACTCCATGTCCTTACTTTCTGCAATATCACCATAATCTGTTTTTAATTTATATGAAACTTCATATCTTCCAGGTATTAAAGTAACAATTTCTTCATTCACTTCTTTTCCATTTATATATATAATGGCTTCTTTTATATCTGAAGCAATACTTATGCTTATAGTACTTATATTTAAATAATAATTTTCCCCAAAAAGCCCTTTTTCACTTTCAATGGTGAAAATTACACTTTTATTATTCTTTTTAAGATTATCAACTACTCTCTCAACATCTTCGTCATTAAGTAAAAAATAATCAATTAATGGTTTTAATTCATCATCATCTGCTTTTACTCCATCAATCTTTATATTTTTTTCTGCCCAGTTTTCTTTTCCTTTTAGTAAAGCCATTTCCAGCTGATTAATTAATTCTTTTTTACTCATAGGCTTAATTAGATTAAAAACACTGACCCCTATAGCTATAATCAAGACAACAATATATACTTTAACTCTTATAGTTTTTTCTTCACTCTTTATCTTATTAAGTATACTATAGAAAAACTCTTTTATAGTTTCCTTCATTTTGCTATATTTCATCCTCTAAAATTCCTAGTACCCATTTTCCACAATTTACACACATATGAATTGTAATTATAAATGTATCTAACATATCTTCATCAATATTGCCTAATGTCATTAACTCTTCCTTTGTAATAAACTCATCATTTGAATCTATAAATCCTTGTATCTCAACAACATAATTCTTATTTGTTTCATTACAACAATCATTTACTCCAACACATTCTATTTCTTCATATGACAATCCATCTTGTAATTCCTTTATTATAGGTAATATATCTTCAAATTCACTGATATCATCTAAGAAATCCTCTTTTCTAAATACTAAATCCTTTATTTTAAATAATTCCATATCCAGCTACTCCTTTGTTTATTATCAAGCTATATTTTATATTATATATATTATACTATTCAAGATATATCTGTTAAATAGTATTCAATAAATATTTTTCATTGTTTATTGACAGTTTTACAAAAAATATTGTTATTATTTACATTTAAAAATATAATTATATTGATTAAATCTAATACTAATAATCGTAGGAGGTAACTATGGACAATACTTTAAAAAATTATAGATCAAAAACTCGAAAACTAGTTATTATTGGAATGCTTGGTGGTATATCTATTTTCCTTGGACTTACCCCCTTAGGAATCATCCATCTTCCAGTAATGAATTTAACTATAATGCACATCCCTGTAATTATTGGAGCTATTTTAGAAGGTCCATTAGTTGGTGGTTCCATTGGTCTTATATTTGGATTATTTTCAATGTATCAAAATATAACTGCACCTAATTTAACATCTTTCATATTTATGAATCCTATGATTGCATTACTTCCAAGAATATTAATTGGTATAGTTACTTATTATGTATATGATTTTATTAAAAATAAATTTAAGAACAAAAGTATTTCAATAGGTGTAGCTTCAATTGCTGGAACATTAACAAATACCATTGGAGTACTTGGACTTACTTATATCTTATACCTTGATAGGTACGCTGCTGCAAAACAAATTTCAACTGATATGGTAGCTGGAGCCTTGCTTACAGTTGTGGGTACCAATGGAATAGCAGAAGCTATAGCATCTGCCGTTATTGCCATACCAGTGATAACAGCACTATCTAAAATTAGAAAATTCTAATAAATTATGAATTGTGGAATAAAATCCTTAATTCATAATAAAAAAAAGAGTTATCATATTGAAAAATTTCAATATGATAGCTCTTTTTTTGTGTGATGCTATATTTTTATAAATTTATATTTATTTCAACTCCAAAGTGATCTGATACAATGTAATTTTCTCTATTAAATATCACCTTTGAGTCTTTAACTTCTATCTTTTTATTACTTAATATTAAATCAAGTCTCTTATCTTCACTGCACTCCCTCCAGCCATCTATTGTGCCTTTAACAGTGATTCCAGAATCCTTTTCTTGTGCCATTATATACGTATCTATCATTCCTTTTGCAATAATATAATCATATCCTTCATTTCTTAACAATGCATTATTATTAAAATCTCCCATAAGGAATGAAAACTTATTATCATCAATATGATTAAGTTAAGAACATGAATAAAAATTCAATTGGTTCACTTACACCTGTTAAAAACACCGCTATTGCAGTTGAAATAAACATTGATTTATATTTGCTCTTTTTATCTGCATCAACATTTTTATACATTGCTAAAGCAACACCCATTAAGGAAGCTGTTGATAAAACAACTTGTCCTGCTTTAAATCTTGCTGGAACTACTGTTGAAATTATATTATTATAAGTTGTCATATTTCCTGCGCCTTTTAAGTTTATTAAGTCTGTAATCCACGCAAACCATAACGGATCTTGACCAGCAATTGTAACTCCTGCTGAAGCTCCAGTTAATGCTGTATAAACTCCACCAAGTTCTGTATAGTTTACTGGTATTGTAAGCATATGATGAAGACCAAATGGTAATAGTAAACGTTCTAAACAGCCATAAATAAAAGGTGCTAATACTGGTGCTGTATCTTTTGAATTAGCAAGCCACATACCAAAGCTATTTAAAGCTCCTTGTGCAAATGGCCATATAACAGATAACACAAGTGCTGTAACTGTAGACCATAAAATAACTACGAAAGGTACAAATCTCTTACCATTAAAAAAGTTTAATGCTTGTGGTAGCTTATTGTAATTATAATATTTATTATATATTACAGCTCCTAAAAACCCTGAAATTATACCAACAAATACACCCATATTAAGTGCTGGAGCTCCTAAAATATCAATAAAATAATCTGAAACTACTAACGTGCTACCAAAAAGTGATGTGAATACATCCCAATTAATTTCCCTAAAGAAATCATTAAACCTGCAGCAGGCATTACTGCAATAACCACCATTAAAGTTTTACCAAATTTTTGCCAAAAATCAAATGAAAATAACTTATCCTTGTTGTTCTCTCTTCCCATTTTATATTCCCCCTCAATAACTCTTTTATACCTTGTATAATCTAGCCTCATAAGGCTTTAATACCAACTCATTTAACATTCCATGCTCTCTTATCTTATAATTTGCAAGCATTAAGTTTTCATAATTAAGATTTAAATCATCATACTTATATAGTGCTTTTTCATCTGATAAATTTACTATCACAACATATTTATCATTATTTAAAGTCCTTGTATATGCATAAATATTTTCATCTTCATCAAGAATCATATCATATTTTCCATATACTAAAGAAAGATTTTCCTTTCTAATCTTTATTAAATCTTTATAGAAATTTAATACTGAATCTTTATTAGCCAGTTGTTTCTCAACATTTATTGTTTTATAGTTTTCATTTACATCAATCCATGGTGTATTTTCACTAAACCCTGCATAATCTGATGCATCCCATTGCATAGGCGTACGTGCATTATCTCTTGAAATACTTGAAACTGCTTTTAAAGCTTCATGGACACTAGCTCCTTCATTAATCTTTTCTTCATAAATATTTATACTCTTCACATCATTATATTTTTCAATAGAATCAAATCTAACATTTGTCATTCCAATTTCTTGTCCTTGATAAATAAATGGAGTACCTTTTTGCATGAAATACATTAATGCAAATGCCTTAGCTGATGCTTGTAAGTATTCGTTATCATTTCCCCATGAAGAAACCACTCTTGGAATATCATGATTTTCAATAAATAATGCATTCCATCTTTTTCCTTCTAAAGCATTTTGCCATTTTGTAAGGACATTCTTATACTCTTTAACATTAAATTTATTTTCTCCTACTTCTCCCCATAAATTCAAATGTTCAAATTGAAAAATCATATTGAATTTACCATTTTCTTCACCAACCCACATTTCTGACTCACTGGCATCTACACCATTTGCTTCACCAACAGTCATAATATCATATTTAGCAAAAGTATTTTTATTTAATTCTTCAAGATACTCATGTATTCCATCAACATTCATATGTTTTTCAAAGGATGATACATAATTTAAATTATGAGGATTTTCCATATCTATTAATCCTGGTTCCTTTTTTATATGACTAATGGCATCTACTCTAAACCCATCAATGCCTTTATCAAGCCACCAGTTTATCATCTTATATATCTCTTGTCTTACTTCCTCATTATCCCAATTTAAATCTGGTTGTCTTTTACTAAATAAATGTAAAAAATATTGTTCTGTATTTTCATCATACTGCCATGCTGATCCTTTAAATATACTTTCCCAATTATTAGGTTCAACACCATCTTTTCCATCTCTCCAAATATACCAATCTCTCTTTTTGCTATCTTTTGAAAGTTTTGACTCCATAAACCAAGGATGTTCATCGCTTGTATGATTAATAACTAAGTCAATGATAAGTTTCATCCCTCTTTTATGTACTTCATCAAGCAACAAATCAAAATCTTCCATATTTCCAAAGTCATCCATAATATCTTGATAGTCACTTATATCATATCCATTATCATCATTAGGTGATTTATACATAGGACAAACCCATATTACATCTATACCTAATTCCTTTAAATAATCTAGCTTAGAAATAATACCTATTATATCTCCTATACCATCATTATTTGAATCTTTAAAACTTCTTGGATAAATCTGATAACCTACAGCTTCTTTCCACCATACTCTCTCCATTTATATCTCCCTCCTGTGCAACCGTTTGCTTTTTCTTTAAAATATATATACAGTTTTTCAACTGTATATATTTAAGATTTTATATTACATTAATAATGTAACATTATTTGAAATTGTTTACAAGTACCAAATTCGCTGATTTTTAAAATCTATTCTCATTTCCCTCTATTTTTCTTTAATTTTTATCATTTGGCAACCGTTTGCACTAACATTTCACAAATCTACAAATAATGATTTTCTCTCCACTAGTTCTGTATCAATTATATAGAAGTTCTTTCCTATAGTTTTTCTTTCAAGCTTATCTATTAAAAGTTTTGCCCCGTAATAACCTAACTCTTCCGCCTTTACATCCACTGATGCCAAAGGAGTACTTCTATATTCTGCTAGAGGAGTATTATTAAATCCTACCACTGCTATTTGTTCCTTACCGCTGTCCTTCATCTTATCTTGTGCACCAAATGCTAGCAAATCATCAGTTGTTAGTATTGCTGTCACATCATCATTTTTTATAATATCCTCCATAGCAATATAACCACATTTTTCAGTAAAATCAGCGCATTCTATTATCAATTCTTCCCTAGCTTCAACACCTCTACTCCTAAGTGCTTGCTTATATCCCTCTAATCTATCCTTGGACATATTTAAATTTCCTTTTGCACCTATAAAGCCAATTGTTTCGTGACCCATCTCTATTAATTTTTGTGTCAGCAAATACATAGCTTGAAAATTATCATTATCAGCCCATAAAACTCCCTTCACTTCTTCAGGACGCCCTATTATAACAAAAGGAAAGTTTATTTTTTTTAAATACTCTATATCTTCATCATTATCTTTTGCATTAAAAAGACATAATCCATCTACTAAATTACTTTGAGTAAATTTTTTTATCCACCCATCACCACTACAATCTTCTTTAAAGCCATACATGATATAATAATTTTCCTTTTGTGCACAAACGCTTATCCCCTTTAAAGCTTGTGCAAAGAATGGATTAGAAAACATCTTTTCAGCTCCATCTGGCAGTACTACCGCTAGTATCCTTGTTCTATTATTAGCCAAACCTCTAGCCACCACATTGGGAGTATAATTTAATTTTTTTATAGCAGCGTTTACTTTCTTCTTAGTTTCTTCACTTATTCTCGGACTATTAGATAAAACTCTCGAGACGGTAGAAGTAGCAACATTAGCCTCTTTAGCAACATCTTTAATTGTAACTTTCATGTTATAACCCTCACTTATGTTAAAATAGCTTACTTATATCTCCAACTTTTAAGCATTTTCTTTATTTATATTCATAATATTACACTAATTTTATAAAAAAAAGAAGTACATATACGCATGTACTTCTTTTTATATAATCTCAGCATTGAATTTGGTGGCTTACCGGGGAATCGAACCCCGGACACCTTGATTAAAAGTCAAGTGCTCTACCGACTGAGCTAGTAAACCACATATGGCAGGGATAGCAGGATTCGAACCTACGAATACCACAGTCAAAGTGGGTGGACGATGGGACTCGAACCCACGACAACCAGAACCACAATCTGGCGCTCTACCAACTGAACTACGTCCACCATACATGGTGCGTGTTAAGAGATTAGAACTCCTGGCCCACGCCTTAGAAGGGCGTTGCTCTATCCAGCTGAGCTAAACACGCATGTGTCTGTCGACTACTTTTAATATTATATAGACAAGTTCGACACATGTCAACAGTTTTTTTAAAACTTTCCTCAAAGTTTTAAAAAGTTAACCAGTGAATATAGCTCCGCTAATTCACTTAATTAAGTCGTAACAAGTTACTAGTGAAACGCTTATATTGCTACGCTCATAAGCTAGTTAAATTTTCAAATGTAAGCATATGAAAAAATTAAGGATAGAATTTCTACGAAATTCTTTTAAATATACATTTTAGAAATTCCCTAAGGAATCTCATCCTTAATTCATCATTCATAATTCATAATTCATAATTCTAAAAAGGAATTCCCTTAGGAGTTTCATCCTCAATTCTTCATTTTTCATTCTTAATTTTTTAACTAGCCGAAGGCGACTTAACTAATTAGCATTTTCAATTGCCTCTCCATTATGGTAATATATCTCCATAAAATATATTCATTACACAGGAGGAAAAAATGAAAAACAAATCTTTAATATTTATATTATTACTTACCCTATTTAGTTCATTAACTTTCAGCATGGCACATCCAGTAACACCTATGCTTATGAAATCATTAAGTTTACCATCTTTTATGTTTGGTATTTTATTTGCAGTAATGGCTATTGGAAACTTTATTGGTTCTCCACTATGGGGAACATTATCCGATAATAAGGGAAGAATTAAATTTTTAATATTAGGTGCTTTAGGATATGGTTTTAGTCAATTGGGATTTGGATATGTAACTAACCCGTTAATAATTCTTCTTTTTAGATTTACAGGTGGTTTTTTTGTAGTAAGCTATCTAACTACTTCTATGGCTTATATTACTGATATAACCACTAAAGAAACAAGAGTTAAGTATATAACTTACTATTCAGCAACTAGTACAATTGGTTCTGCTCTTGGTTCTCTTTTGGGTGGTACTATTGGACGTAATAACTATAAAATTACATTTATTGTACAATTTATTTTCTGTATGATATTAGCTATATCTGTATACTTTTTATTGAGTGAAACTATAACACCTTCAAGTGAAAAAATATACTTTAAGAAAAATAAATCTAATACTAATTCAACTTTTACTAATAAAAACTTAATGTCAGTTTTTATCGTAATAATATTATTTTTCTTTGCTTCCACAAGTTATAATTCGACAATAAATTATTATATAGAAGATGTATTAAATTTATCATCAACATTTATAGGTGCTTTCTTAGCTATAGCTGGTATAGTTGGATTTACAGTGAACTTATTTTTCACACCACTACTTACAAAATACTTTAAAGAAATTAATGTTTTTAAAATAATTACTTTACTTTTAAGCTTAACATTATTACTTATGGTTTATTGCAATAATTTAACAATATTCTTTTGTGCAGCAATACTTTTTGCTTCATTAGCAAGTATGCATATTCCTCTTCAACAAACTTTAATAACCAAACTATCTAATGGAAACTATGGCTCATTGATGGGTATTCTTAATTCTTGTAAAGCTATAGGTATGGTTGCTGGTTCACTTTCTGCAGGATTTATATTTGAACTTGGAAATAAATTACCTTTCTTTATTTCAGCTATAATTATTGCCACTGGACTTATTATATTAGCTTTATCAACAAAAAAAAGTTTGTCAAATAAAATTAAATCATATTAATTACAAAAACAAGGATATGACTTATTCCATATCCTTGATATTTATTATTCACTTTTTATTACTATTTCATCATCATGGCCATCAACAATTACATGTGAACCATAATGTACATCTCCAGAGATTATCTTTCTAGCAAGGTTATTTTCTAGAGTATTTTGAATAAATCTCTTAAGTGGCCTTGCTCCATAAACTGGATCGTAACCTTCAACAGCCAAGATATGCTTAGCTGCTGGTGTAATTTCTAAAGTTATATTTCTATCTTTTAATCTATTGGCAACTTCACCAACAAATATATCAATAATCTTTGTGATACCTGATTCAGATAATGGTTTAAACATAATTATATCGTCAACCCTATTTAAGAATTCCGGCTTAAATCTCATCTTTAATTCATCCATAACGGAAGCTCTTATGCTAGGATCTATACTTTCTTCAGAAGTATTTTCAAGCAAATAGTTACTTCCTATATTAGATGTCATAATAATTATTGTATTTTTAAAATCTACAGTCTTACCTTTATTATCAGTAAGTCTTCCATCATCTAATATTTGTAGGAAGATATTAAAGACATCTTCATGGGCCTTTTCAATTTCATCAAAAAGAATTACACTATATGGTTTTCTTCTAACTGCCTCAGTAAGCTGCCCACCTTCTTCATAGCCAACATATCCTGGAGGAGCTCCAACTAATCTAGATACTGTATGCTTTTCCATATATTCAGACATATCAATTCTGATGATATTTTCCTCTGAATCAAAAAGATTTCTAGCAAGTGTTTTAGCAAGTTCTGTTTTACCTACACCTGTTGGACCTAAAAAGATGAATGATCCTATTGGTCTATTTATGTCCTTTAATCCTGCTCTAGCTCTTAAAATAGCTGATGTAACTGCGGTAACTGCTTCACTTTGACCAATAACCCTCTTTTCCATTTCATCTTCTAGTCTTAATAATTTTTCTCTTTCACCTTCTAGAAGATTAGATACTGGAATTCCTGTCCATTTTGAAAGTATTTGAGAAACTTCTTCCTCAGTTACTTCTTCCTTAAGAAGTGCACCTTCATAATTCTCCTTTACCTCTACTTCCATCTGCTTAATAGCTTCTTCTAATGATGGAATTTCACTATATTGTATTTCAGCTGCCTTATTATAGTCATAATTTCTTTGAGCTTGCTCTAAGTTTCCTCTAGCATCATCAAGCCTACTCTTCAACTCTTTAAGTTTATCTATGGCACCTTTTTCTCTTTCAAATTTGGCAGTCATTTCATCATTTTTACCCTTAAGCTCTGCATATTCCTTTTCAAGAGCTTCTAACTTCTTTTTAGAACCTTCATCCTTTTCCTTAGTCAATGCTTCTTTTTCAATTTCAAGTTGCATAAGCTTTCTTCTTACAACATCAAGCTCTGATGGTAGAGAATCTATTTCTGTTCTTATCATAGCACCTGCTTCATCAATAAGATCTATAGCCTTATCTGGTAAATATCTATCTGATATATACCTATCTGATAATTTTGCTGCTGCAACTAATGCTGAGTCATGAATTCTAACACCATGATGAATTTCAAATCTTTCTTTTAACCCTCTTAAAATAGAAATTGCATCTTCTACTGATGGTTCATCAACAATTACTGGTTGGAACCTTCTCTCTAGAGCCTTATCCTTTTCTATATATTGTCTATATTCATCAAAGGTTGTTGCACCTATACAGTGAAGTTCTCCTCTAGCTAAAAGTGGCTTAATTAAATTACCAGCATCCATTGCCCCATCTGTTTTACCAGCACCAACAATAGTATGGATCTCGTCAATAAATAAAATAATTCTTCCTTCACTATTTTGAACTTCTTTCAATACAGCTTTTAATCTTTCTTCAAACTCACCTCTATACTTTGCTCCAGCAATCAATGAACCCATATCTAATGAAAAGATAATCTTATCCTTTAGACCTTCTGGTACATCTCCTCGAACAATTCTTTCAGCAAGCCCTTCTACAATAGCAGTTTTACCTACACCTGGCTCACCAATAAGCACTGGATTATTCTTAGTTCTTCTAGAAAGTATTCTTACTGTTCTTCTTATTTCATCATCTCTTCCTATAACTGGATCAAGCTTATGCTTCTTAGCTAGCTCCACAAGATTCGTACCGTATTTAGCAAGAGCATCATATGTTCCTTCTGGATCTTGTGTATCAACTCTTTGGCTTCCTCTTACTTCCTGAAGTACTTTCATAAAGCTCTTCTTATTAACACCATATTTATTTAAAATCTCTTTAGTTGATCCTTTTTTATCTACATCTAATATAGCAAGCATAAGATGTTCTACACTTATATATGAATCTTTAAATTCTTTTGCTATTTCATCTGCTGCAATAAGCACCCTATCAATATCCCTTGTTATATATGGTCCTGCACCTTCAGAACCACTGCCTGATACCTTTGGCATTCTTTCTAAAGCTGATGCAACATCTAATTTCATCATTTTTATATTAATGCCCATCTTTGTGAAAATATTAGGTACCAATCCATCTTCTTGTTCTAATAAAGCAGAAAATAAGTGAATTATATCAATTTGTTGATGACTATATTTTACTGCTGTTAAATTGGCGTCATTTAATGCTTGTTGTACTCTTAATGTCATTTTTTCAACGTTCATTTATTTCACCTCGTTTATTTTTTCTTACTATATTATTATAGTAATATAAAAGTCAAAGAAAGTCAAAGTATATTTTTATCTTTTTTCTTTTTATATTATTACCAGTATTTTTGTTTTATAATAAATTAATTGATATAATATTTACCATAAGCTTAAGATAGTAAAAAAGATAATTTTAGATAAAAGAGGTGAAATTTTGAGAAAGCAATATATAAACTATCCTTTAAATCTACCAGTGAATATTTCGTATTATAATATTCATAATTATCCCACTCACTGGCATAGTTCCACCGAGATCATTTATGTACTGGAGGGAACTATCAATATTTCCATAGATACAGATAGTTTTATTTTAAAAGAAAATGAAGTTGAAATAATTAACCCTGATGAATGTCATTCATTCTCCAGCGAAAGTGATAATAAAGTGTTGATATTTCAAATCGATCCTGATTTCTTCGAAAAATATTATAAGGATATTAGAAATGTTTTCTTTTATACTAATTCTAACGATGAAGAGGATCAAAGTGGCGAAAAATATGATGAGCTTAAATCTCTTCTTTGCAAAATATTATGTGAATTTGTTCAGACTCTAGATGATTTCGACGAACAAATAGAAGATATTCTAATCAACTTGCTTTATCATTTAATAAATAATTTTCACTACCTTACTACCGATAAAGAGGAGCTTAAAGAAAAATCAGAACAACTAGATAGATATCATCGAATCTCTAAGTATATCTTTAATAATTATAACAATAATATAACCTTACAGGAAATAGCTAAAAAGGAATTTCTTAGTCCACATTATTTATCTCATGAAATTAAATATGCTACTGGCCACAGTTTTACTCATTTAATAAATCTTACTCGTATAGAGGAATCAATTAAACTTCTTTTAGATACTTCTATGAGTATAACTGAAATATCTGAAGAAATAGGTTTTTCCCATGTACGTTATTATAATAAAAACTTTAAATTATATTTTGGTTGTACCCCCCTTCAATACAGAAAGAAATATTATTTAAACGAAAAGGATTTTGATAATTCCAAAAATATTACTTCCTTAGATTTAAATAATGCTCTTAATTTATTATCATATAATTTAGAAAACTATGATAGGTTTAATTTTGAAAATAAACTTTGGAATATACATATAAACATGAATGAATCATTAAATATATTTGATAATAATTTCAAAGATATTTTAAATCTCGGTGAAGCTTTCGACCTGTTAATTGAAGATAATAAAGATATTTTAGAAGAGGTGCAAGAAGAAATACACTTTACTTATGGTAGACTGGAAAAGATGTTCCATAACGATATGGGGGTCTTCATAGATTCTGACTTTTATAATTGGAATAGAGCTAAATCTGTATTAGAATTTCTTTATGATATTGACATAAAACCATTAATAGTTATTGATAATTTAACCTTTACCACCGAAAAATATAGAAATGTTTTAAAAAGCTTTATTGAATATTTTTCAGCATTAGATTTTTCACCTATAGAACACTTAAAATTTCAATTTTCTTCTACCATAAACAAAGAAATTAAAAATAATCTTTTAGATTTTCTAAATAGTGAATTTAATTTCAAAATTTTGGATAATGATTTTATCATTGAAAACACTTTAAATCAAATATATGACACTTCTTACATGCTTCCTTATATAATACACAGTACTATCTTTAAAAAGGATAACCTTTCATTTTTAAGAAATTTTGATGTGTTAGAAAAAGCTACCAACATCACTAACGAAGTATTTATTGGAGCCTCTGGAATTGTTAATGATATGGGGATACGTAAACCATCTTATTATGCTTTTTATCTTTTAAGCAAGCTGGCTGATGAAATAGTATCCATTGATGATGGTTGTATCGTAACTAAATCTGATGACCTATGTGCTATACTTCTATATTGTCATAATAACGATATGGACTCTTTAGCTAAATATGAAACTATCTATAAAAATGGTATATTAAAAAAATCCTTTAAAAAGAAATACTCTTTAAATATAGCTAATTTAAAAAGTTCAACAAGGATAATCACTTATACCATCGATGAAAGCACTGGTTCTTCCTATAACTATTGGCTTTCTATGGGCTCTCCTAAAAGACTTAACAAAGAAGAAAAAGAAATACTCCATAAAGCTTCTTATCCTAAAATTGAATTTAAATACAGCAAAAAAAATTCTGTCTTAAATATAATTACTGAATTAAATGGATACGGTGCAAAACTAATAATTTTACGAAACATAAAATAACAATTATTTATAAAAAGATAAGCAGTTTTGCTTATCTTTTATAGCTTCTTTTCTAAATTCATAGCTAAAGTAAAATATTTTATACATTCTTTTGGTTCATTTAAATTATAATATAAATCAGCCATTTCCAGACATCTCTTATATCTCTCTTCTTTATTGGCAAATCTAAATAAAGAATCTGTAGATAAATTCATATACATTTCTGCTTCTCTATATTTATTATTTTTTTGTAAAAGCATTCCTTTAAAATAATATGCTCTTTCAATAAGATGTAAGTCATTAAAGCATATAGATAAATTCAAAGCAGTATCACAAATAGAAACAGCTAAATCAAGTTCATTATTATAATATAAAGTACAAATACATTTTATAAGAAATTTCACATATTCTCTTTCATTTTCCTTTGGGAAAATATCTATGGATTCTTTTATTTCATTTATTGCCTTAACATTATCCATTATGGCAAAGTAATATTTTCCATTTTCTGCTTTTGAATTTGCAACTTCAACTAAATCATTACCTTGATATCTTCTTGCAAGATTTATATATCTATCTGCCTCAACTTTATTTAACAATATATTTAAATTAGCAAACTCTTGATATATTTTTCCTTTATCCTTATTATCTTCAATATAATCTATATATTTTACGGCATTCATAAGTTTATTATATCCCTCTTGTATTTCATTAGTTTCTTTGTAGCAAAGCCCCTCTCTGAAACAAGTATATACATACCTCTTCTTATCTCTTATTCCATTTTCTTCAATTACTTCCCTTATCTTTGAGAAATAATTAATTGCTTCATTATACTCTTTCATCTTCATAAAAAATGAAGCCATATCATTATAATAAATCAAAGTATTTTTATCACTGCTACTTTTTTGATATAAATCATAATATTGCGAAATAAGAAGCTGTATATTTTCAATTTTATTATTTTCAACATAAAAATTTAATAATCTATGAATTAACTCAAATGCTAAGTCTAAGTATGAATAATCCATAGCATACTCTAAATTATAATTTATAAATTCATCTATTTTATTAAGTGGTACTTTATTATTTCTTAATAAATTAAGATTTTCTTCTATTTGTTCATAAACATCTTGAACTAGATAGTTATAATCTATATCAATTTTTTTAGAAATATACTGTAATACTTCACTATCTGCCTTTATTTTTCCATTTTCAATACAGCTCATTTTAGAGATAGATATTTCATCACTACATAGTTCCTTAAGTGTTATCCCTTTATAAACTCTGGCTCTTTTTATTTTTTCTCCAGTTGATAATATTTCCATTCTTACCCCCAAATAACTTAATTATTTAGAATACCTAACTCCTTAAATATTGTAACTCCTTGATTTAAATATTCAGCTGCTTCGCCATCTTTTTTTAGATCTATATATAATTTACCAATAATTATAGCAACTTGTGCTGCTCTCTTCTCTAGTCCATTGTTTTTTGCTAGATTAAATGTATCTATTAGTATATTCTCTGCTTGCTTGTACATTTCTCTAATCATATAAATTCTATACCATAAAAGATTATATTCAACTAATTGAGGAATACTACTTTCATTCATTAAGCTACGTATTTCATCTAAAACCTCTTCACATTTGTCTAAGTTTTTAAGCTTAATATAATTTTCGCAAATATTAATAAGCGTTTCAATAATGCTTCCATCTTTACTCTTTAATCTTATTTCCTTAGCTATTTCAAAATGTTTAAATGATTCTTCTAAATTATCAAATTCATAGAATAACTTCCCTAAATTATTTTCTATATTTGATATACTCTTTTCTTGCTGTAATTCCTTGTAAACTTCCAGTGTCTTTTGAGAATATTTTATGGCATTAACTAAATCGCCTTTCTTATTATAGTCTTCTGATAATAATAATAATGCTTTTGCATACTCTTCTCTATTATGTATCTGTTGGAACTTCTGCTTAGCTAGGAAAGAATAATTTATTGATTGCGAAATATTTTCTACCTTATAATAGGCATCTGCCATTTGATAATATATTTCTCCAAGTAAAAAATCATTTCCTATATTATTATCAATATATACTTTTTCAGCTTGACGTAAATAGCTAGTTGCTGAATGGAATGCTTTTAGCTTCAATGTTATCTTTCCTAAATTCAAGAATGTCTTAATAACCTCTTCATAATTATTATTCTTTATAAATATAACATTAGCTGATAGGTAAAATTGTTGAGCTAGAACTAATTCATTTTTACTCATACATATATTAGCTCTCAAGAATAATTTCTTAGCTTTTCTATATTCTAAATGAAACTTTTCATCATAATACAAAGCATTTTCTATATATTTTTCTGCTGTTATATATCCACCATTTAATATATATGATTCTGCAATCTGTTCGTAATAAATACTTATTTTTTCAGCTTGTGTTTCCTCTGACTCCATTAGATATTCCACAGATGTATTAAGAGCTCCAGCTAAGTACTCCAATAAATCCATTGACGGATTAGATCTTCCAGACTCAACTAAACTTATTTGCCCAGGTGTTATTCTATCACCTGCTAAGTCTTTCAATGTCATATTTAATTCTTTTCTTATTCTTTTGATTTTTTCGCCTAATGATAGAATTTCCATGTAATTATTCATCCTTTACAGTAAATTTATATAAATATATACCAATTTTCCCTATATATATTAATTATATCATAAATTTATCCAAATATATATTTTTTTTTACTTATTCTAATATAAATACGATATTAATAAAAAAAAACTGCTACATTTTTTGAGGGCACTGAAAAACATTAAATTTTTCAATGCCCTCTATTTTTATAGCAGTTTTTTATTAAAATAAATATAGTTATAAAACTCACTTCATATAACACATAATATTGTCATATGTATCATTAGCCATACATCTAGCTCTTTTCTTAGCTCTCTTTATGTTTCTTTGTGTTTTTCTATCGAATTCTGGAAACATCACAATTCCCATAACAGTTCCAATGGCTAATCCCAACATCATTGATTTAACTATTTTCATTATTAACACCTCACTTATTTCACCATAAATATTATATGTAAAATAAATAAGATCTAATCAGCAAGTTAAAATGTAATTTTTTCTATTTCTTTAATGTATATTGAAGAAGATATTCAATAAAATCTTCTTTCTTTTCTTCACTTAATTTAGATATTTCATTCATAATTCTATCTTTATTTTCAGCATATTCTTTCATTAGAACTTCAAAACTTTCTTCTTCAGCTTCTTCTTTTCTTTCATCACCAACCACTATAATATTTTCACTATATTTAGTAATTAATTTAGAAAGCTTTTCTTTTACTTCTTCACTTACCACTTTAATTTCATTACTACTTAGCCATTTTTCTACAATTTTATCAGAAGCTATTCCCAACTTTTCCTTACATATCTCATCTGCTAGTTCATTAAATAAATCTCCAGTATGACTATCTACCTTTACAAATATGATTTCCATACCGCTATTTATGAAGTTTTGCATCTTTTCATAATATATTTTTGATGATTCTTCTTTCCTTTCCCAGAACCCTGTTGCATGATAGCATATGCCTATATAATCATGGAAAATAACAACTTTTTTCTCATGATTTTTCTTGGCATACTCTACACCTCTAACAGTAGCATCTAATTCTCCTGCTATCTGCCTTATATTTCTACTAGAATCATTAATTCCAATGCCTCCATCAATATATTCTATGATATTATTCTTCATGGCAACAAGACCATATGAGTATTGCTTCGTAGCTATATTATAACTTCCATCCACATATATATGCAAACAGTCCATAGGATAGTTATTATCTTCTTTCTTTAATACATCATTGGAATTATATAGGAATTCATTGGCATCTACCATACTTTCAAAACTTTTATATTTTGCTCCTTTAACACCTTTAACATACTTTAAACATTCAGCCCATGTATTAACTACAATATTTTCTACTTTTTTATTATTTGTTGAATCAAAACCTTCTTTTATTGCATATACTTTTTTTGCCATCAACATCTGCTCCCTTAATTATCATCTTTATATTGAAACTATTTCATCTATTATACCATAGATAGTTTCTACATTTTTCGCACCAGTAAAATCTGTAACATATTGTGCAGCAGTTTTTAATACTATCACTATATTATTTTTTCCACCCCAATTTTCCAAGATTACTTTTGCTGGAACATCTTCAATTATCTTATTTAAGGCAAAAAAAGCCATAGCAATATCATCAATCTTTCCAATGAAAGGAATCTTATCCGGTATTATATCACTTGGTACTGCCATATAGCATATCACTGAAGATATAATTACCTTTGTCTTAATAGGCACTCTCTTATCCTTCAAAAGCCTATAAATCAATGCTATAATATCAGGTATTATAAGTATATAATCACTATATTTCTTAATCTTTATAGGCATTTTTTCCTTAACTTTTTCCCTTCCTACAGTATAGCAATCTTCTACTTTTTTAATTTCTTCTTCTTGGTAAACATCATTTTTTACACTTCTATCTATAAGCTGTACATCTTTCTTAATCAATCCTGCTGTAGAAACTTGTACATTACTTACTTCCACATTTACACATCCTAAATAGCAAAAAATATTTTCTATATCAAAATCCACATATGACACATCTTTTAATACATACTTATACTCTATTTCAACTTTCCCTTTATTATAAGTGATTCCCTTTTCCTTAAAAGATTTTAAAAGATACTTTATAGCCATATTTTTAATAAATTTTAAAATTCCAATATTTAATACTTTTATTTTTGTTATCTCTATTTTTATTATGTTATTTTCATAAGATTCAAATTTTAAATTTACTAAAAAATCAATATTAAATCCTTTATTAAGCCTTCCTGTAATATTTATTCCATCACTTATTTCAATATTTTTTACTTCAAGCCCTTCAACAGATACAAATTCACTATAAATACTTAATAAATCTTCTCCTGTTAAATTCACTTTTATTTTTGTAATATTCATTCCTTCAATCCCCCGAATATAGTTATAATTTTCCACTTACCGAAACATATATAAAAAGTATACTTCATTTAAATAAATTTTTAAAGTTACTTCTAACTTCTAACCTCTAAACCTTTTCCAGTAATTTCATTGGTAAATAATATGTCTTTTATTAGACTTTTTATTTCTTAAGTCTATAATAAAATTAATTTAAGGTTATTTACAAAGGAGGACTATCATTGAAAAATAATAAATTTAAGATAATTTTAATCCCAATAATCACCGCTGTACTCTCTTTAATAGTGTTGGGCTTTTCCTCTTTATATCCCAAAACTAAAAATAGTAAAACTTATTCTAATTTTCTTGAAGATTTAAATAACGAGGAAATTTCACAGGTATCCTTTAATTCATCATCAAAGATTTTAGTTACTTTAAAAGATGGATACACTTACCTAACAGATAATCCTAATTCTGAAAATTTTAAAGAAAATTTACTACTTAATAATATAGATGTTGTAGAAGAACCTGTTGCTCCTCTTAGCAAAACTATACCAGCAACTATTTTGATAATATCAATTTTTGCCATAGTGTTTCTTAAAGTCAACAAAGGCTTTACGTCAAAATCATCCTTTGGTGAGTTAAATCTACAGGATTTTAGCAATAAAGATTTAAATAGCTATGACTTTAGTAAAGTAGCAGGAAATGCTGAAGCTAAAGAAAGTTTAAATGATATCGTAGACTTTTTAAAAACACCTGAAAAATATAGCTCTTATGGAGCAAAAATGCCTAAAGGAATTATTCTCTATGGCCTTCCTGGTACAGGGAAAACGCTTTTAGCAAAAGCTGTAGCTGGTGAAGCTGGTGTACCATTTTATGCTTTAAGCGGCTCAGACTTTATACAAGTTTATGCTGGTGTAGGAGCCAGTAGAATAAGAAGCCTATTTAAAAAAGCTAAATCTCATGGAAAAGCTGTTATTTTTATCGACGAAATCGATGCTATAGGCAAAACAAGATCTGGTGGAAATGCTTCTTCTACAGGTAATGATGAACGTGATCAGACTTTAAATGCACTACTTACTGAAATGTCAGGTTTTAATGATTCTGATGGAATAATTGTAATAGCTGCTACCAATAGGTTAGACACTTTAGATTCTGCTTTATTAAGACCTGGACGTTTTGATAGGCATGTGGAGGTATCACTTCCTGATTTGAAAGCACGTGAACAAATATTAAATCTTTACCTAAAAAATAAACCTCATGAAACAATAAATATAGAAAGCCTAGCTAAGAAAACAGCTTATTTTTCTGGTGCCAAACTAGAAAGTTTAATAAACGAAGCTGCCATTCTAGCTGCTAAACGAAATAAAGGCTCCATTACTTCCAATGAAATAAATGATGCTTTCTCCCTTGTACTAGCTGGAGCTAACAAGAAAGAACGTTCACATTTGAAGAAGGAAGATTTATTATTAACAGCATATCATGAAGCAGGTCATGCACTAGTATCGTTAATTGTACTACCTGAAGAAACTATCTCAAAGATAAGTATAATCCCTACTACTAAAGGTGCTGGTGGCTATACAATCACCATTCCTCAAGATAGTAGCTATCAACGAATTAATTATTTAAAATCAAAAATAATGGTTCTTTTAGGTGGTAGAGCTTCTGAGGAACTTATTTTTAATAAAAGTCAGATTTCAACTGGTGCTCAAGGAGATTTAGGGCAAGTAACTGATATTGCCATTGCTATGATTGCTGAATATGGTATGGGTGAAAGTTTAGGGCTATTAAAAATATCCAACCTAGGTAATCTTACATCAGGCTATGGTAATATAATTGTGGAAGAAGCAAAACTTCTTATAAATAATTTATATCAGGAGACTATAGATTTATTAAATAATAATAAATCATCTCTTGATAAGCTAGCTCTTCTACTTTTAGAAAATGAAACTCTTCATGAAGAAGAAATTGAAAACTTTAAGAATACTATTTAAAAGGAATTCCTCCAGGAATTCCTTCATTAATTTTCTATTATTTAATTTCCTTCATAAGGTACTACATAAGCATCTTTTACACCATCTTCATTAAGTTGTAAAACTTTATCCATTGCTGAATCATAATCCTTATAATATCCTACACATACTCTATAGGCTCTTTTCTGCATTTTTTTAGGAACCATTCTTTCACTGCTTAAAAGCACCTTATCCTTATATGCTAAGCATGCTTTAGCCACCATATAACCATATTTTTTACTATCAAAATTCTCCATAACTTTAATATTGCTAATGTACTCACCATAAACAATTACTGCATTGCAATTAATATCCTTATATAAATTACTTTCATTTATTACTCCACAATCTGCTGTATTTAACTCACTTTGTATTTCACACTTTATAAGTTGTGCTAAATATTCCATATCACCTGTTCTATTTACATAAGCTACTTTTACACCTTTTATGTTTATATCATCACTACTGTTCATGCGAAAAATAACTAATATTTCTATTTCACTATCTTTTATTATACCCTTTCTCTTACTGGCACTTATATACTCATCCATTTCCCTTGTAATTATAGTTTTTTCCCCATTTCTCTCCAAATGCCTTTGAGCCTCTAATACTGCTTCTAATGCAATAGTACTCTCCCTTTCGCCATATGCTCCTATGTGTCCTATTTCAGCTCCTCCACCAAATGGATATAATCCCCATAATGACATAACTTTATCTCCTTATACAAAAAAATCTCATTATACTATATTTTATTTTATATAATCTTGTGTCATTTTAGCTAAGAAAATATACTGATGTAAATATTTAAACACAAATTAAAACAGCATGCTTTGCATGCTGTTTACATATACGTTTCCCTATATTTATTGCTTATATTTATTACTGTTTTTTATTTT
Source organism: Clostridium sp. 29_15 (assembly GCF_001916075.1). Taxonomy (NCBI): domain Bacteria; kingdom Bacillati; phylum Bacillota; class Clostridia; order Eubacteriales; family Clostridiaceae; genus Clostridium; species Clostridium sp. 29_15. Next base: position 24,800 of record NZ_MNRT01000016.1, on the reverse strand, counting down.
TCTAAACCATCTTTTTTCCATTGATGATTAGCAGATTTCTTATTAATCCTCCTTAATTTTAGCCCCTTTAGGAGGAAATATAAAATTTCTTATTTAGAATACTGGTACTACTGCACCTTTATATTGCTTTTCTATAAATGTTCTAACATCATCTGAAGTTAAAACTTCTATTAAATCTTTAATTTTTTCACTACTTTCATTTCCTTCTTTAATAGCTAATACATTTCTTCTAGCTTTCATTTCTTGTGAATTTTCATCTTCAACAAATAAAGCATCCTTTGTTACATCTAAATCAGCATCTAAAGCATAGTTTCCATTAATAACTGCTATATCAATATCATCAAGTGCTCTAGGTAACTGAGCTGCTTCTAATTCTTTAAATTGTAAATTCTTTGGATTTTCAGTTATATCTGCCACCGTAATAAGCTCTCCATCTTTAACCTTTATAAGTCCTGCTGAAACTAATACATTAAGTGCTCTAGCCTCATTACTTGGATCATTAGGTATCGCTACTGTTGCACCATCTTCTATATCATCAATACTTTTATATTTATATGAATATGCGCCCATTGGCTCCACATGTATTTCTGATGCACTTACTAGATGAGTACCATTTTTTTTATTAAATTCTTCTAAATAAGCTAAAGTTTGAAAATAGTTAGCATCTAATGCACCATCTTCTAATGATGTATTTGGTTGAACATAATCTGAAAATTCCACAATTTCTACTGTGTATCCCTTTTCCTCTAATGCTGGTATTACATGCTCAACAATTTCCCTATGCGGTACTGGTGTTACTCCTATTTTTATAGTCTTATCATCTGCTGTATTTTTGCTGCCACACCCAATTAACCCCATTGTTAAAACACCTGCTAGTGCTAGTGATAAAATTGATTTTTTCTTCATATTAATTCCTCCTAAATTATTTGTTTAACTTTTTATATAAATAATTACCTAGCATTTGTAACGCTTGTACTATTATTATCAATATTATTACTGTTATAATCATCACATCTTTTTGGAATCTTTGATAACCATAGCTAACCGCTAAATAACCAAGTCCTCCCCCACCAACTGTTCCTGCCATTGCTGAATACCCTATAATGCTAATAATTGTAAGAGTAAGTCCTGACACTATAGAAGGCACTGCTTCTTTTAACATAACCTTAAAAATAATTTGAAAATCTGATGCTCCAAAAGATTTTGCTGCTTCAATAACTCCTTTATCTACTTCTCTAAGTGATGATTCGATAATTCTTGCTACAAAAGGTGCTGCAGCAAAGGTTAATGGAACAATGGCTGCTTCTTTGCCAATGGAAGTTCCCACTATAGCTCTAGTTAACGGAATTATAAATACCATCAAAATAATAAATGGAAAACTTCTTAATATGTTTATTATCACATCAAGGATTTTATAGACAACCTTATTAGGCCTTAAACCATCTTCTGCTGAAATTGTCAATATTACAGCTAAGATAAAACCAAAAATCACTGAGAATATTGTTGAATAAAATGTCATAAATACTGTTTCATTAAATGCTTTTAATATTATATCATCCATTACTTTAGCACCTCCAAAATAATATCTTTATCTTCTAAGTATGATAAAACCATATCTTTTTGACTTTTATCAATATTAATTACCAAACTTCCTAATACATCCTCCCTGAATTTTTCAAGTTTTCCTCCAACTATAGAAAAATCTATTTCTAGTTCTCTTGCCATCCTAGTTATAATTGCACTTTCAGAACATTTGCTTGGAAATAAAATTCTTATATTTACTCCACTTGTTGGTAATGTATCATTTTCTTCTTCACCTAAAAATTTCTTTATGGATATTCCTGGTTTTAAGAATACTTCTTCCACAGCACCTTTAGCAACCAATATTCCATCTTCAAGTAACGCTACCTTTTCACATATCTCTTTTACAACTTCCATTTGATGAGTAACCACTACAATGGTTATTCCTAACTCTTTATTTATCTTGTTTAATAAAGCTAAAATATCTTTTGTTGTTTTAGGGTCTAAAGCTGATGTAGCTTCATCACATAAAAGAATTTTAGGATTTAAAGCAAGGGCTCTAGCTATAGCTACTCTCTGCTTTTGTCCACCACTTAATTGCCCTGGTTTACTATTTACCTTATCTTCTAAATCAACTAATTTTAGTAGCTCCAACACTCTGTCTTTAATCTTATCTTTATCATAGTTCCATACTTCTAAAGGTAATGCTATATTTTTATAGACAGTCTTTCGATTTAGCAAATTAAAGTTTTGAAAGATCATTCCTAAGTCTTTTCTAAAGGCTCTTAATTCATTTTTATTTAAATTTTTAATTTCCTTGCCCATAACATTTACTGAGCCATCATCATAGCTCTCTAAACCATTTATACATCTAAGCAAGGTTGATTTACCAGCTCCACTGTGCCCTATAAGCCCATAAATTTCACCTTCATTTATCTCAATTGAAATATCCTTTAACACCTCTACATGACCAAAATTCTTCTTTACGCTCGTTAATTTAATCATAGTTATCCCCACCTATCGTCTACTTTACTTACTGTAAAACAAAAAAACGTACTGGAGAATAAATCCAGCACGTTAAAAACATTACTCATTCATTCTCTCATCTATCAGCTAAAAGCTGCAGGAATTAGCACCACAAATTCAATTGATACTTAATTATAAAAATTCTCTTAAGTTTCTATAAAATACGATTGTAAAAAAGTCCCTTAAGACTTTTATACATAATCATAAACTTTTAATTTTCAATTAAAAATAGGTTGCTGGGTTTCACAGGGCCAGTCCCTCCACCACTCTTGATAAGATTCGATATTTAATTTTCATAAAACTTTATGCTTAAATGATAAATTATTTAAACATATATGTCAATATTTTTTTATATTTTTTATAGCAAGCTTAAATATAATACATTATGGCAATTTTTCCTTCTATATAGTCTTTTACTAGCGCCTCTAAAGTTACTGAATTGAAGTATTCCTCTATTTGCCTATTAATATTATTCCAAATATTCTTCTGCATAAAACATTCTATATCATTTCTCTCTTCACTGGGAGATACTATTTTCAAATCTCCTTCTAAAATATTTAAAATTTCACCTACAGTTATATCTGCTGCAGTTCTAGCTAAAAAATATCCACCTTGTGCTCCTTTTTTAGATGTTATTATACCACCTTTTCTAAGTATAGAAAAAATTTGTTCTAAATACCTTTCAGAAATATTCTGCCTTTTCGAAACACTTTTTAGCGTAACAGCTTCACTTCCTGAATACAAACAAATATCCATTAAAGCTACTAATCCGTATTTTCCTTTACTTGAAATTATCATTTAAAATCACCATTCCTATAGTAAAAGCCCTTGTAATATAAATTACAAAGACTTTTGATTCTAATTATTCATTAAATTTATCTTTATCTATATCACCAAATGAATTTGCTACAGTTACAGCTGTAACCATAGTACCATTTACATTAAGCATTGTTCTTCCCATATCTAATATAGGATCAATTGCTATTATTCCTCCTAATAGAGGGAAGTATGATCCCATTCCCATACCAGATATAACTACTGATACTGCCATAGTAGCTGTTCCTGGAAGTCCAGCTATTCCTAAAGAACTTATTACTATAATAACTAATAACATTCCATAGAAACTAAAATCCATTGGTGTTCCTGACATATTAGCTACGGTAATTGCCATTAGAGCTGGATATATTGCTGCACAACCATTCATTCCTGCATTCGATCCCAAACTTCCTACAAAGCTAGCAACACCATTATCAACTCCTGCTTTTTCTGTTAAAGTTTCAATTGTTACTGGAAGAGTACCTAAACTTGATCTTGACGTAAAAGCTAATATTAAAGGCTCCATAACATTTTTTACATATTTAATTGGATTTAATCCATTTAAAGCTATAATAATTAAATGAATTATAAACATTATAGCCACACTTACATATAAGGCAATAATGAAATCAACTACTCCTAAAATTGCACTTACACCTCTAGCTGCTATTGTATTTGCTAATAAAGCTACTACAGCATATGGCATAAATTTAATTACTGTCATTGCCACACTTGTTATTATTTTATAAGATGCTTCAACTAAATCCCAAGCTGGTTTAATAACATCACTATATTTTTTATTTAATCTCTTCATAGAAGTTCCTATAAATGCTGCAAAGATAACAACTGCAACTATATTCCCTTCAGCCATTGCTTGTACTGGATTAGAAGGCAATAATCCTCTTATGGTATCCACTATAGAAGTTATTTCTCTAATATCTGTATTAGATGTTGCTACTACTTCTCCCACTCCTAAGTTAAATAAATTTCCTACAACTAATCCTACTATTGTAGCAAGGGTTGTTGTTCCTAATAAAACTAATAATGATTTTGATGTAAGCTTCCCTAAATTTACACCATCTTTCATGTTTATAATAACTCTTATTATAGATACAAATATTAAAGGTACAACTAGCATCTTTAAAAGATCCATAAATCCATTACCAACTAGTCCATACCATTTGCTAACTTCCTCAATCCATCTTACTGAAGACGGCTTTTCTGGAAATCCCGCTACTAACTGAATAATAAATCCTAACACAAGACCTATACCCATAGCAGAAATCATCCTTGTAGAGAATTTAATCTTCTTCTTCTCCATTTTCCTAACTAAAATAAATATTGCCACTAAAATCGCAATAAATGCTATGGTTTTTATATCAGTTATAAATAAAAATTCACTTAAAAACGTACTTTCCATATTCTCCTCCATCATTTCTTAGTATTCCTACCGTTTTAGTATATTTTATATAATATATTATTGTCAATATAAAAAAACTGCAGTATGGCAATATTATTTGCCTTACTACAGTTTTTTATGCCAATTCATTTTTTTCTAAACTCTTACTTACTTTCGATATATTAAGTAGTATACCCATTGCTGCCATAATAAACACCATAGAAGTACCTCCATAGCTTATGAAAGGCATTGGAATTCCTGTAACTGGCATACTACCAGTTACAACTGCAACATTTATTATAAGCTGTATTGCCACAACTGATATTATCCCGGTGGATAAAAGTCTACCATACATATCTTTTGCTTTAATTGCTACATTAATACCAGCAGCAATTAATACAATAAATAATGCTATTATCAGCATACCACCTAAAAATCCTGTCTCCTCAACTATAATTGAAAAAATAAAATCATTATATGGTTCTGGAATATATAGTGCTTTTTGCTTAGATTGACCTAACCCCACACCAAAAAATCCACCTGATCCTATGGCATATAAAGAGTGTATAAGTTGGTACCCAACATCAGTTGCATCTTGCCAAGGGTCAAGAAAGTTTAAAAATCTAGCTCTTCTAAATGATGTACTAAATATAAAACCTATAGCTCCTATTACTCCCATTACACCAACAGTAAATACATGACTAAACTTTCCTCCTGCCACATAAATCATTATAAGTGTCACTGCCATTATTATTATGGTAACACTTAAACTATTTTGTAACAATACTAACCCTGCCATAAATGCTCCTACACCCAAATAGACTAATACTCCAGATTTAAAGTCTACTATTTTACTTTTTCTCTTATCCATTAATGTTGCTAATGCTATAACAATAGCATATTTAGATAACTCTGAAGGTTGTATTGATAGTGGTCCTAAATGTATCCATCTTGTAGCTCCTTTTATATTAGGAACTAAGCTAGTAAATCCTAGCTTTGCTCCTACCATAACACCTAACAAAAGTAGAAAAACACTTATATATATTGGTTTGGCTAATTTTTTATAATAATGATAATTAAAATTCATAGTGATATACATTGAAACAAATCCTATAATTGTCCATAAAATTTGCTTTTTAACAATTTTATATCTATCGCCATTATATTCAAAATATGCTGAATAGGAACTTGATGAAAATATCATTATAAAACCAATTGCCACTAAAACAACTATTGTCCAGAATATTACTAAATCACCAATACCCTTCTTGCTTTTTTTTCTGCTTATTTTCTTACTTCTTTTTTTAGCTTTCTTCTCCTTCACTTATTTCCTCCACTAATATTCAGATTCTTCCTTAAATACTAATTTCACTTTTGTACCACTACTTATTAATTCTCCGCTAGAAATACTCTGCTCAACAACTTTTCCACTTCCTTCATATTCATATTGAAGTCCTAAATTATCTAAAAGGTTAATGGCAAATTCCACTGTTGTTCCAGCAAGATCTGGCATAATTATTTTATTGTCTATTGAAGATTTAGCAGATGCTGTTAATTTTATCTTTGAACCAGCTTTTACAGTAGTTCCTGGATATGGGTTTATAGAAACAATAGTATTTCCCTCTCCCTCAACTTCACATCCTAAATCATTTTCTTCTAAAATAGTTTTAGCCTCTTCTACTGATTTTCCTCTTATTTCAGGTATAACTACATCTTTTGAAATTGAGTAACTAGCTTTACCTGTCGGAGACTCAATATATGAGAATATATAAGAAAATAATTTTTTCATCAGTGGTGATGCTACTTGTCCACCATAATACACACCTGTACTTGGCTCATCAACTGATATATATACCGTTAATTGAGGATCATCTACTGGTGTCATTGCAACCATTGATGCAATATATTTATCAGCTGAATATGCTCCTGTAGTTGGATCAACCTTTTGAGCTGTTCCTGTTTTTCCTCCAATATCGTATCCTTGGACAAAAGTCCCTGCTCCAGCATCTTGTGTAGCAGTCCTTTCAAGATACTCTCTTAAAGTTGCGGATGTTTTCTCTGAAAGCACATTTTCTGTACTCTTTCCTTCTATTGTCTTATCAACAATAGTATTTCCATTAGAATCTTTATGAGTTATTTCTTTTACAATATGAGGCTGTATTAAAGTTCCACCATTAGCAACTGCATTAACTGCTGTTAAAAGCTGAAGAGCATTTAATGTATTAGTTTGTCCAAATGCTATTGTTGCTAAATCAATATCACTGATACTATTGGTACTTTTCACAATACCTTCTGCTTCACCTGGTAAATCTATTCCTGTAATACTCCCAAAACCTAATTTTTTAATATACTCATTTAACTTTTCAGCACCTAATCTTGCACCTAATTCCATAAATCCAACATTACATGAATTTTTAAGTATTTCTGCTGCTGTTTGTGCACCATGCCCTGACAAGTTCCAACAATGAACCTGAACATCTCCAAAGGTCTTACTTCCATTACAAACAAACACATCATCATCATGAATTAATCCTTCTTCCATAGCAGCAGCCATGGTAATTATTTTAAATGTAGATCCTGGTTCATAAGTATCACTTACAATAGAATTTCTCCACATATTTTGAATTTTATCATTTTCAGTGTCTCCTTCAAAGTTTTCATATTCTTCATATGGGCTATTGGGATCATATCCTGGTGCATTTGCCATAGCTAATATTTCTCCATTATTAGGATTCATTATTGTTATGGATACTCGCTTTGCTTTATGTGTTTCAAGGCCTTCTTTAGCTACAAGTTCTGCATAATATTGAAGATTTTCATCAATGGTAGTAACAATGTCCTTCCCATTTATTGCATTAGTTTGTTTTCCACTTACAAATGGAAGATCATTAGAATAAGCATCAATACCTCCTATACGTATTCCTGATAGTCCACTTAAATAATCATCATATTGAAGCTCTAATCCTGTTAATCCTACACCTTCTGAATTGATTGTACCTAAAACTTGAGATAAATAATTACCATTAGGATAATATCTTTCTATTTCATCATAATAAACTAACCCAGCAATTTCTAAAGCTTTTACCTTATCTATAGCATCTTTTTCAAGTCCTTTAGATAAAATTATAAATTTATTTTCTTTATCACTGAGCTTTTTATAAATATTATCATAGGAAGTACCTATCGCTTCAGCTATATTGGCAGATACTTTCTCTATAGTGGTTTTTTCATCATCAACATATGCTCTTAATGTATCCATATCTACTTCAATTCTATAAACATTAGTTGATGTAACTAGAATAGAACCATTTCTATCTACTATATTACCTCTCATAGCCGTTAAATTCATTTCTGATTTCCATTCTGTTTCAGCTTTCTCTGCTAACTCTGAACCCTTTATAATAGTAAGATATAACATTCTTAAAAGTAAAACTACTATTACTACACCTATAGATATGCCTACAAGTATTAATCTATCAATGGACTGTTCATTGATTTTTTTTAACTCAAAAGGCTTTATTTTTTTCCTTTTTTTCTTTCTTAATTTATTCATTTTTCTACCTCTATAATATTAATAAAAAATTATACATTATTGTTTACCCTTTATTTTTAATAAAAATTGTTTATAATCTACATTTTTATTTACTACTGTTATATTAATGTACCTACCTTAACTTTAATACTATTTGATAATTTCACTTAATAATTCTTCTGAAGTATATACTATTTTATTTGCCCCAGCAGCAGATAATTCTCTAGCACCTCTAAATCCCCACGCAACACCAATGGAAAAAAGACCGGCATTTTTTCCTGTAAACATATCAACATCGGAATCTCCAATATAAACTGCTTCTTCTTTTTTACATTTAAAATGATTTAATGTCTCTATTACAGTTGTTGGATCTGGCTTTGCCAAGTATCCTTCTCTCTTTCCAAAAACTATATCAAAAGATTTACCAAAATATCTTTCTACTATTTCAACTGCAAATTCATGTGGTTTATTGGAAACAACTGCTGTTTTTATTCCTATTTCTTTTAAAGCTATTAATAATTCTTCTATACCATCATATGGCTTAGTAAAATCACTCTTATGCTTTTCATAGTATTTTTTAAATTCTGTTAAAACTTTATCTACCGTTTCACCATCTTTTTTATCCATTGGCAATGCTCTTTCCACTAGCTTATATACTCCATTTCCAAGAAAATATTTATATTCATCAATTTGATGTTCTGAAAAGCCATGCGACCTTAAGGCAAAATTACAAGCATCAGCCAAATCTTTCAAAGTGTTTAATAACGTCCCATCTAAATCAAAAATTGCTACCTTATACATTAGATCACCTTTTATATAATATTTTTCTATTCATTATCTCATAAATATTTAAATAAATCTATAACTCAACAAATGTAATTTTTACATATATATCTTTATATTATAAAAAGTCTTTGCTATTAATTGCAAAGACTTTTTATATTTATATTATGCTTTTACTGCTGATAAAACTTCTTCTATCATATTTAAAGTTGAAGTATATCCACCTGATACTGTATACCAGTTAACTGAATTTAAATACACTATATTTCCATTTTTATAAGCATCTGTTTGTTTTGTTAATTCATTTTCAATAATTGACTGAGCTGTTATGTCTTTAGAACCTGTAATTGAATTTCTGTCAATTACAAATATATATCCTGGATTTTTTTCAACTAAATATTCAAATGTAACTTCTTGTCCATGTGTAGAGTCATCAATATTTTCATCTGCTGCTTTAATTCCTAATTCATTGTGAATAAGTGCAAATCTTGATTTTGCACCATAAGCACTGATATTTCTTCCATTAACCATTATTATTGATGCATTAATATCTTTCTTTGCTATTTCAGCATTCGCTTCTTTAACTTTTTGTGCTACTTCTTCAATTATTTCTGTAGCTTTTTCTTCTTTATCAAATATATCACCAAACATTGTTGCCGTTTTATTAAAACTATTTATATAATCTGCACCATCACTTTCTACATATACAGTTGGTGCTATTTCAGAAAATTCTTCATAATAATCAGACATTCTTCCAGCCATTACAATTAAGTCTGGATTTAATTCATTAATGGCCTCTAAATCTGGTTCTTTTACACTACCAACATTAGTATATTGTTCTCCTGAAAACTCTTCTAAATATTCAGGTAAAGTTCCTGATTTAGGTAAACCAACTATATTTACATCCATTTCACTAAGTACGTCTAATGCTCCAAAGTCTAATACTACTACATTTTTAGGTGCTTCATTTAAAACAGTAGTTCCTAATTTATGTGTAACCTCTATAGCTCCTTCACTATATTTACTTTCTACTTTATTCCCCTTAAGTAAATATGCTCCTCCAGCTATTACTACAGCCGCTGCTGCAACTATTGCTAAAACTTTTTTATTCATTATTATTCCTCCTAAAATTAACTTTAATATTTTATAATGAATTTCATTATCAATAAATTCTTTTAAAAAATAAGCAAGGCTTATTTTTTAGAAATAAATACATATTTTTTTATCTTCAATATCTTGTATTTTAAATTCTGTATTATATAAATCTTCTAATACTTCATTATTAATGATGGATAAAGTTTCACCTTGCTTATACATTTTTCCATTTTTTAAAGCTACAATTATATCTGAATAGCATGATGCAAAATTAATATCATGTAACACAGTAACTACTGTTTTTCCTAAATCATCTACAAGCCCTCTAATAACCTTCATCATTTGTACACAATGCTTCATATCTAAATTATTTAATGGTTCATCTAGAAATATATATTCTGTGTCTTGTGCAATTACCATTGCTATATACGCCCTTTGTTTTTGTCCACCACTTAACTCATCTAAATATCTATGCTCAATATCTTCAAGCTGCATATATTTAATGGCTTTATCTATAAACTCATTATCTACTTCTGTTATATTACCTTGAGAATGTGGAAATCTTCCAAACTCAACAAGTTCTCTTATTGTTAAACGTAAATTAACATCATTTGCTTGTTTTAATATTGAAATTCTTTTTGAAAGTTCTCTATTATCCCATTTAGATAATTCAACATCATCTATAATAACTTGTCCTTCATCCATATCCATTAATCTTGTTATCATTGATAAAACCGTACTTTTACCTGCACCATTTGGTCCAATTAACGAAATCATCTTTCCCTTTTCTATGTTTAAAGATACATTATCAACTACTTTTGTATTTCCATATTTTTTAGTTAAATTTCTTACTTCTATCATAGCGATTCTCCCTTACTTTAAAAATTTTTCTTATTCTCTAAAGTTTTGATTCTTTAAGCAATAGATATAAGAAATATAATCCTCCTATAAAGTTTATTATTACTCCTAATGTTGTAGTGAATCTAAATATTCTTTCAACAAATATAAGTCCCACTATTATGCTACAAACACTTATTAATATTGAAGTAATAATTAAATATTTATGTTTAAAACTTTTCACTATTTGATATGTTACATTTACAACTATAAGTCCTAAGAATGTTAATGGTCCTACTAATGCTGTAGACATTGCTGTCATAACAGCAACTACTATTAAAAGCTTTTTCATAACTTTATCATAGTTTACCCCTAAATTTATAGCTTGTTCTTTTCCCAATGCCATCACATCAAGTAGTTTTAATTCATCATATATAAAAGGAAGTATACATAAAATTATCAGAATACATAAAATAATTATATCAGTATTTACATTATTAAAACTTGCTATAAGCTTACTTTGTAATGTTAAATACTCATTAGGATCAATAATCACTTGCATAAATGATGTAAGACTGCTAAAAAATGTTCCCAATATTAATCCCACTAATAATAAATGCATTATTCCATTATTATTTCTTCCAAAAACAAACTTATATAGTAAAGTTGAAATAATCAACATTCCTATTAACGATAAAATAAAATTTAAATTTTTATTGGTCATTACAATACTTGTACTACCAAATGCAAAAACAACTATGGTTTGTATAAAGCTATATACTGAGTCTAACCCCAATACACTAGGTGTCAAAATTCTATTATTGCATATTGTCTGAAATATGATTGATGAAAATGCAATTGCTCCACCACTTAAAGATATTGCTATGAGCTTTGGAATTCTTTTTGATAAAAGATAATCCATATTATTTTTATTCATACCAATAACAACAAAAACTATAGATGCTATTATTGTAAGTATTAATAATACAATTATCTGATTTTTTGCTTTTTTGTCCCTGCTAATTTGCATTATTTTTTCCTCCTCATAACTAAGTATAAGAACATCGCACTACCTATAACTCCTACAGTAAGTCCAATTGAAACTTCATATGGAGCAATAATAAATCTTCCAATTATGTCACATAGAAGTACAAAACTTCCTCCAAAAAGGCATGTCTCAACTAGCGAATTTTTTAGATTGTCTCCTTTAGATATACTTACTAGATTAGGAACAATAAGTCCTAAGAAAGGAATATTACCAACCATAACTAACGTTAGTGCTGATACTGCTGAAACTAATATCAATCCTATATTTACTATTCTTTCATGATTTAAGCCTAAATTGGTAGCAAAACTCTCTCCCATTCCTGCAATTGTAAACTTGTTTGCATATATAAAAGCTAATATAATTGCTGGTATACATAAATAAAGCAACTCATAATTTCCCTTCATTACAGTAGAAAAGCTTCCTTGAAACCATGCATTTAATGATTGATTCATATCTTTATAGTAAGATATAAATGATGTTATGGAGCTAAAAAGATTTCCAAACATCATACCTACTAAAGGTACAAAGATTATATTCTTTACTTTTAACTTTTTTAATATGGTCATAAATATTAAAGATCCTAATAATGCAAAGACAAATGAAAAAATAGCTTTTGATATTACTCCTGCCTTTGGCATAAATAACATAGCAAACATCAAGCCCATTTTAGCTGAATCCATAGTCCCTGCCGTTGTAGGTGATGTAAACTTATTTCTACTTATCTGCTGCATTATAAGACCACTTATACTTAGTCCCATACCAGCAATTATTATACTGATAAGCCTTGGCAATCTACTTATTAAAATTATCTGCACCTTACTGCTGTCACCAGCTAATATGTCTTTAATACTTATATTGCTTACTCCTATAAACAACGAAATAAACGATAATATTACTAAAGCTATTGCTAAATATCTTTTTTTCATTTTATCCTCCGCATTTTATTTATATATATATTGATAATCATTATCATCTACTTCAGTATAATACAATATCATAGTATTTTTGTCAACATTATTTTTACAAAAACATAAAAAAACAACCATTTTTTCTAATAATGGCTGCTTTTTGGAATTCTATCGAAAACTCTACAGAATTTTCTTTTGAATTCATATTATATTTAATATTTTTATTTTTATCAAAAATAGTTTTTACTATATATAAACCAAGCCCTGTTCCACCAGTCTTTCTATTTCTCGATTTATCAACTCTATAAAAAGCATCAAATACTTTTTTAAGTTCAGCTTCTTCAATAGTTACCCCTGTGTTTTCCACAGTAATTTTGTGAAGTTGTTCTTTTATTATTATATTTTCTCCATTTGGCGTATGAGTAATTTCATCTTGACCGTCAACTTCGATATAATTATCAAAATCAAGTTTTGCCATTTTCTTAGCTGCTTCATTTATTTTTATAAGTGGCTTACTGATAGCTCTTGAATAATATGTGGATATTACCAATGCCATCACAAGTCCCACCAATATTGCAAATAGTAAAAATAAAGATACTATTGTTGTTGCTTCATCTATTGGTTTTACAGATACATGTACCCTTAAAACACAATACTTATCTAAGCTTTTAATATATAACTCATTGACAATATTATCAGCTAAATTTATGATAATAATTATATTACCTCATTAAAAATTATCCTGTTTTCATATATGAAAATTGGATATGGAAAATATCTTTATCCTAAAGAGACTCTTGATGAAATCAAAGAATTTTTTACCAATAAATTTAATGATCTTTTCCCCAATAAGCTTGTTAAATATATAATTTAAAAAAATAGGAACATATTAAGGTAAACCTTAATATATTCCTATTTAACTAAACATAGTGACTATTATTGTTCCTGAAAAAACTCCCAGTATTATTCCACCTATAACATCAGATAAATAATGAACTCGTAAATATAATCTTGAAAAAGATATTAAAACAGCTATAGCAACTATTAAAGATGTAAGTCTCATATCAGTTCTTATAAATACAGTAGCTGCTGCAAAAGAAGATGCTGTATGACCTGAAGGAAAAGAGTATGTTCCTGGATGAGGAATCAATAATTTTGCTATTTTATTTTTTATAAATGGTCTCCTTCTCTTTACTATATGTTTAATTATTCCTTCACCTAATATAGACGCTAATACTATGGCCAATAATAGCATAATGGCTACATTAGTATACTTCTTTCTACTAAACAAGAAAAAAGAAATTATAATCCATATAATACCTAAATCGCCACTTAAAGTAATTGCTATCATTAATTTATCTAGAAATTTGTTCTTATTATAGATAAATCCTATGATTTTTTCGCCAAAAGCATCTATCTTATAAATTAAATCTTTCATTTATACTCTCCTGATAAATATACATATATATTTTTACCAAATATGCTGAAAGTATACTATAATTATAAACTAAACAGAAAAGTTGAAAAATTCAACTTTTCTATTTAAAAGAATATATGACTATCTGCATTGAAACATATTATACATATACATTATCCTTCTTCTAAATTCTTGCTGTGCTTTCATATACCCCATCCTATATCCTACCTGCATGCCCTTTTGATATTCCATACAAGGCATCTTCCTTGGTTTTTTATGGTGCTTCTTTGGCTTACATTCATAATTCTCTAAGCAATTTTCTTTATTATAATAATTATAATTTTCTTCTACATTACATTTTTCTTCTATATTATATTTTTCTTCTGCATTACATTTTTCTTCTATATTATATCTTTCTTCTGCATTACATTTTTCTTCTACATTACATTTACACTGCTCAATACAAGGCTCTTCTTCATAACACTCTTGAAAACTGCTTATAATGAATTCTGCATGATTATTACAACATCCTTTAGAATATGAAGTTTGATCTATATCTACACAATCAACATTATCATTGGTACTACAACATTGTATATCATCTTCACCAATTCTGCAATCAAATTTCCCACTGTCTTCAGCCTGTTCAAAACCTCTTACATCACATATATCTTCAAACTCTTCATATTCTCTTGGTTTCTCATAGTACATAATTATATCTCCTTTGTGATATATTTTTTATATTTTATTATATGAAAGTTAAAAATAAATGTTATTATTTGTTTCATTATGAAAATAAAATAGACAGTACTAAAATATATTAGTGCTATCTATTCATACTGATATTCAAAGTAATAAATCTAAGTATTCAATTTAATTATTTTAATTGTTTATTTATTTTCATCACTGCATATTCCATTGCAGATTTAAGATTGCTATTATTCTTTCCACCACCTTGGGCTTGATTGTGACTTCCACCGCCTCTACCATCAATTAAACTTATAGCGTCTTTTAAAAGGTCATTCATAGAAACATCTTTAACTTGGGCAGAAGATTTAAATATCATATTAGCTTTATCATCTTGTACTAAAGCAAATAATACAATAGCTTTACTTCTTTCTGTAATTCTATCTGCTAATTTAATAAGATTTTTCATATCTGTATCTTTATATATATTTTTTATAATTGAAATATCCTTTATTTTTTCTGAACTTTCTAGCATTTCAATAATCTGATAATCCGATAACTTAATATTTAAGCTCTTATTTTCATCACTTAACTCTTTTATATGGTTTGATAAATTGTTAATAGTATTAATAACATCATCTTTTCCACAGCTTAGATATTTACAAATATCATTGCTAAAATTATCAACTTTCAAATAATCATTAAAAGCTCTATTTCCTACTAGATATTCAATTCTTGTATTTCCTTTATGCTTTTGCCATTTTTTTATTTTTATTATTCCTAAATCTAATGTTGAAGAAGGATGTACTCCACAACAAGCATTAATATCTAAATGACCAATTTTAACTATCCTTATCTCTTCATTAGTATTTGGTAAATCTCTTCTAATTTTAATTTTTTTCAATTCTGACTTTGTAGGCGTAAGCATTTCTACTTTAATATTTTCTCTAATGCAATCATTTGCTTTAATTTCTGCCTGCCTTATTTGTTCTTCTGTCAGTATTCCTTGAATATCTACCGTTGCAATTTCTTTTCCAACATGAACACTGACAGTATTAGCATTAAATAGCTGATAAAAACATCCTGATAAAACATGCTGTCCTAAATGATGCTGCATTCCATCTAATCTTCTTGCCCAATCTATGGAACATTTTACTCTATGTATTTTAATAAGTTTTTTCTCTAAAACATGATATACTTCCCCATTTTTTTCATATACATCTACTACTGGTATTTTTTCAATAAATCCTAAATCATTTTGCTGCCCGCCTCCGCCAGGAAAAAAAGCAGTTTCATTAAGCTTAACATGATATTTATCATCTATTTCTTCAATTGCTTCTACTTCAGCTACAAATTCCTTCTTATACTGATCTTCATAATATATTTTTCTCATGCTGCACCTCCACATTAATATTTTTTACTTCTTCATAGAAGTTTGCATTTGCAAGCATTGAATAAGGATTTACCCATAAAGTAGCTATACCTAAAGTAAATATTGAAAATATCCACCAACCAATAAAAGAGATTTGTAGTTTAAAATACTTAAATTTAAATCCCTTCATCATCTTTCTACTTTTCTTCATGCATTCAATTACTTTTATTTCCTGTTCTTCAACCATTATATAGTTAACTTGTGAATAAATTATATCAATAAAAAATAAAAAAATTGATATTGCTAATAAAATCATAAATATTAAAGTAATACTACTAACTGATAACTTTGTGCTCATTACATCTGCTGGTAATAAGCCTTTTATAATTAAAATTGATATTAACATGATTAAAGATTGAAAAATAAATATTATTAAGCTCATGGTAAATACTTTTAAAAATATATTAAATTGTGAAAATAAATCTGATATCTTTGGTTCTTCTTTTCCTTGAACCATATTTAACAAGAACTTACATCTTCCTGCTTGTATTGGGGCAGAAATAAATAAGTACCCTATTGCAAATAGTAAAGAAAACAGTAATATATTATCATCTGTAATATCCAACATTACATTTACTATATTAAGTAAAATTGTCGAAAGTAATATTGTTCCAACCGCTAGTCCCATTCTATCCTTAAGCTGTCTTCTAGCTTTACTTCTTATGATGTAGTTTTCCATATAAATGTCTCCTTCCACTTAGTATTTTAACATATTACTGAAATATTGTATATTAATGCTAATCTTATCTTACCTTTAATTTAAAATAGAACTGCCATATATACAGTTCTACTACTTCTTTTATATAATTTCTTTATAATTTTCTTCTTTAAATCCTACAAGCACTATATCTTCTGTAACTAATAGCGGTCTCTTTACTAGCATTCCATTAGTGGATAATATTTCAATCATCTCTTCCTTTGACATAGTCTTTATCTTATCTTTTAAATTCATTTCTCTGTATAAAACACCAGATGTATTAAAAAACTTTCTTGGTTCTAAACCACTTTTATCCATCCATAAAGATAATTCTTCCGCTGTTGGATTTTCTTCTACTATATTTCTATTAACAAATTCTACATTGTTTTCTTTTAAAAACTTTTCTGCCCTTTTGCATGTGCTGCACTTAGGGTAATTAACAAATATTTTGCTCATCTTCCTATGTCCCTTCTAAAAATGTAACTTTTACTATAGTCTATCAATTTTTTTTATGATAGTAAATATTTTTTAGCAAGTACTTTTTAATATTTATATTTCAAATAAGTTAATCAATAAATATTTTCTATAACTTTATGGATTAACTTATTAATTCATCTGCTCAATCTTAGATATTACATTCATAAAACCAAAGTTTTTAAAGAACTTTTCTACTGCTTCATGTTTATCCTTAGCATAAACATAACCTAATTCATCTTGAAAGTAAAAATCATTTATAATATCACCTACTGGATTACTCTTCTTCTTTTTGATACAATAATATACTTTAAACTTATGTTCTAAATTATTAATCATAAATATATAGATAAAATTTATCTATTTTTCACCTCACATAATATATTTTATAATTAATTATCGTAATATTATCTATAAAACTTCATAAAATCAGCATAAAAAAATATTGTTTTTTTATTTGAAAATTATTCCGCTACATTTATCAAAAATAATCTAAAAAATATTTTCTTTAGTATTTTTGTAATTTATTGTATAATATTCTTTAATAATTATTAAATATATAGGTGGTTAAAATGGGAAATATAAAACAATCTACAATTTATATCTTATTTTTTATTATAATATTTTTAGTAACATTGTCTATTAATAAGATTCTAGCCATAACCTTGTTATTAGTAGCTCTATGCATACTTCTTGGTAAAAACATCTATTTACGAAAAATTATAAAAGCAAACAAATTATATTCTGGCAAAAATTACTCAGAAGCTTTAAAGCTTTACCGCCAAACTGTAAATAGAAAAAATATTCCTGGCTTTATTGTTAACAATTATTTAATTATGGAACTTAAATATGGAGATTGCACTATAGCCCAAAACTATATTAACTCTCTATCTTTGAATAATTCTAAAATTAAATCTGCTGATTTACTATCTATTAAGATATCTAAATCATTAGTTGCTTGGAAAAATAACAAATCAGATGAAGCTATAAATTATCTTAAAGAACTTTTAGAAGAAAGTGAAACAACTTATCTTTATGAAACACTTACTTCTCTACTTATTGTAAATAATAAATTAGATGATGCCTTAACTATTATAGATAAAGGCCTAAATTATAACGATACTAGTAATGTTCTTAAATCAAATTTTGCTGAAGCTAATTATTTATTAGGAAACTATAATGTGGCTGAAGTAAAGTTTAAAGAGCTTGTTGATAGTAATGTATCCTTTATGGAACCTTATTATTATTTAGGATTAATTCTACTTAATAATAATGAAAATGATGCTGCCTTAGAAATATTAAAAAAGGCTACCTTATTTAACGATTCATTAGTATCACTTGTAAACTGTGAAAAAATTAAAAACTTAATTACTTCTATATAAATAAAAAGATAGTTCATTCACTATCTTTTTATTTATATCTATTTATATTTTTCTGTTTCAACTGGCAATCCTTTTGCCTTTAGTCTTCTCTCTACGTTTTCTTTAATTATTGAATAAATTATTGCAAATATAGGTACACCTATTATCATTCCTATAAGTCCTAGAAATTTTGCAAATATAAGTAGTGAAAATAATATCCAAAATGCTGATATTCCAATGGAATCTCCTAATATTTTAGGTCCTATTATATTACCATCAATTTGTTGTATAACTAATATTATTCCAATAAACCATAATGCTTTAATTGGAGATACACATAAGATTATAATAGCTGATGGAATCGCTCCAAAGAACGGTCCAAAGAATGGTATTATATTAGTTATACCAATAACAACTGATATAAGAAGTATATATGGCATCTTAAATATTGTTAATATTATAAAAGTCAGTATACCTATTATTAATGAATCTAAAATTTTACCACTTAAAAACTTACCAAAAGTCTCATTACTTCTTTGAGCTAATTCTACTATTCTCTTTGATCTTTCTGCTGAAAAAATACTGAAAGTGACCTTTCTTGATAAAGCTATAAACTTTTCCTTATCTATCAATATATAAATTGATACTATTATTCCAATTATTACATTTAAAATACTTGAACCTAGCGTCATAATGAAATTACCTATAACAGGTATAAGGTTTGTCAGTAAAGTAATGATATAGTTTAATAGTTCATTCCATTTTTCAACTATCATATTCATATATTTGCTTTCTAAATTAAATTTTTCACTGATTTCTGTAATAACATGGCTTGCATCATTAACATATTGAGGAATGTTATTAGCTAACCCTACTATACTGTCTACTAATTGCGGCAATACAAACTGCATGAATAAAGATATCACTATAATAGCTGTTAAATAAGAAAGTAATAACCCTATTCCCCTTCTATATTTTCTATTTAGTTTATTTAGATATTTTAATTCAAAAACTACTTTTTCATAAAAATTCAATATAAAATTAATTATATATGCTATTGCTGAACCTATTATAAATGGCTGCATTGTTGCAATCATTCCACTAAACTTAATTTTTAAGTCTTCTGCTTGAGATGCCATAAGATATACTATTATGCTTGATGATATTACTAAAAATGCATAAATAGCTATGGTCGTATATTTTTTATTCCATTCTACTTTCATTTTGCCCCTCCATATAGTCTTTAGTATTATTTCCAGTATATCATAAAAAAACTGCTATAGACATTTTTTTATCTTTTTATTATTGATTATTTTTATGATGATTATAAATATAAAACGGAATCCCTGCAAGCATCAAGACGAATCCCCACATTACTATTTCTACACCTGAGCCACTTATTTCCTTATTTTTTTTATAGTAATAAAGAGTTGATTTAATATCAACTCTTTATTACTATACTAAATATTCCATCTTTTTATTACAGCTGTACCTTTACCTGAAAGAATAATATCACTATCTAAGCTCTCATTATAAACTCTAGTAGTGAACACTTCTTCACCATCATTAATGAATATTTCCATAGATGAATTGTCACTAAATATATCTATGCTTCTAAGATTACTTATATAAGCAGCTCTTTCATCTCTACCATATCCACTGTCTCCTTGTATAAGTTTAAATACACCTTCTGTGAAAGATACTACACAATCTTCTCTAAGCTTCATACTAAACTTGCTACATTGCTCTAAATCAATTCTTAACTCAAAGGTATTTCTATCTATGATATTTAAAACATTGTTATTATCTAAGTCTACTTTACTTTCAATTAAATCTTTTCTTAAAGTTTCTAATTCCTTTAATGGTAATTGATACAGTTTATTATTTATTATCTTTAATTCTCTTGGCAAAGTCAGTTGATGTTGCCAATAGTTTTCCACTGTTGGATTTTTATGTTCTATTGCATCAGGAACACCCATCCAACCAATCATTATTCTTCTTCCTTTTGCATCTTCAAAAGTTTGAGGTGCATAGAAGTCAAAACCTCTGTCTAGTTCTACAAAGTTTCCTAACTTTAGTTCTTTTTTATCATTTACAAAGTTTCCAAAGGCATATCCACTTTGATAAACATTATTATATTTAAATCCATCAGCTTTTAATCCTTGTGGTGAAAACATAAAGACAGTCTTGCCATCTACATAGAATAAATCAGGGCATTCCCACATATATCCCATATTTTCTTCTCCACCAGCTGGTACTGAATGTAACGTCCAATTATAAAGATCTGATGATTTATATAATAATACATATCCTTTATCATCCTTACCTCTTGCTCCAAGAACCATATAGTAAGTTCCATCTTCTTCCCAAACTTTTGGATCTCTCACATGAAGTGACATATTTTCTGGAAAGTCTGAATTCCTTAAAAGAATCTTCTTTTCTGAAAACTCTATTCCATCTTTACTTGTAACTAACATTACATTTTGCTCTCTTCCTGTAAGTATATAATCATGCTCACCATCATGTTTAACATTCCCTGTATAGAAGAAATACATTGTATCATCTTTTACAAATGCTGATCCAGAGTATACTCCATCCTTATCCTCCTTCACATCTGGATATATGGCAATATCTCTTTCCTGAAAATGCACTAAATCCTTAGATACAAAATGTCCCCAAAATTTCATACCACCTTTAGCTTCTAAAGGTGAATATTGATAAAAGACATGATATTCATCATTAAATTGACAAAGTCCATTAGGATCATTTATCCAACCAATTGGTGCCATTATATGATATTTACTTCTCCACTTATCTGAAAGAATCTTTGGCATATTATTATCTATATGCTCTTTAATTTTTTGCTCATATTCCGCTCTAGTAATCATATACTTACCTCTCACTGATTTTTGCTAAAACTTCTTCTTTTAATGGTAATGCACCTATAGCACCTTTTTTACATACAGTTAAAGCTGCTGTAGCATTAGAAAAAGTTAATATTTCTTGTACTTTTTCTTCTGATAAATCTACTAATTGCTCTAATGAATATTCCCCTTCTGCCACTTGATATAATAATGAGCCAATAAATGAATCTCCTGCTCCTGTTGTATCTTGTGCTGAAACTTTAAATGAAGGTGAGAAAATAACTCTTTCCTTAGTTATAAATTCTGCACCATTAGTTCCTTTTGTATATATTATCACCTTTACATCACCAGTTAATAAAAAATCTAAAGCTTCCTTCTCATCTTTTATACCAGTTATAAATTCTAATTCTTCATCACTTATCTTAACTATATTTGATAATGGAAGGAATTCTAGTATTGCCTTTCTGCAATCTTCAGGATTTTTCCATAATGGTAATCTTACATTAGGATCAAAGCTTATTAAACACCCCTTTTCTTTAGCTATTTCTATAGCTCTTCTATGTGCTTCTTTAATAGGTGCATCTATTAAACTTACTGAACAAAAATGCAATATATCTTTTTCATTAAAGTCTTCTACACATATTTCTTCAGCACTTAATAACATATCTGCACTTGGATTTCTATAGAATGAAAAATCTCTTTCTCCATCTTCTCTTAATGATACAAATGCCAGAGCTGTATTAGCTTCATTTGTTCTTGATATTCTTGAAACATCTACACCTAAAGGTTTTACTTCATTTAATATTGCATCACCAAATCCATCTTGTCCAAGCTTTGTAAGCATTTGTGATTTTCCACCTAACTTAGCTACTGCTGCCGCAACATTTAATGGAGCTCCGCCAGGTACTCTTAAAAAGTTTTCTACATCATTTAATGCTCTTCCTTTTTCATGTGGTATAAAATCAATTAATGCTTCACCTATAGCTATTACCTTTTTCATATTATTAATCCTCCTCAATAATCATTTATAAATGTTAATTCTTTTTAACATTTATACAGTTAAGGGAACGTTCCCATTATCCCTAAAAAATATATTAACTTTAAAATATATTATATATTGTAAAATAATTTTAGTCCACCTTTAAAATTTAAAAATCAATTTTAGTTAAAAAGTACATAGCCTTTAACTAAAAAAGGACTCGCTATCCGAGTCCTTTTTTTATAAAGCCTTAAGTGCTACTGCATTTAATAAGCTCCATGGTTTATTGTAGTGTGGTTGGAAGAAGAAATCTGTCATTGCTAATTCTTCTATTGTCATATCATTTTGTATAACAACTGATAAAGTATTCATAAATTGAGTTAAATCTACTTTAGAAATTATCTGTCCACCTAAAACTCTTCTTGTATCTGCATCATAAACAATCTTTATTGTTGCTGGTTCATAAGTTGGCATAAACTCTGGTCTATAATTATCAGTTAATGAAACTGTAGCAATATTCATCTTTGTTGTCGCCTTAGCTACTTCTTCAGTCATTCCTGTTGAAGCTATATTTTGCTCATATATCTTTATTCCTGAAGTTCCTTGAGTTCCCATATACTTAAGTGTTGGTTTAACTATATTTCTAGCAACTAACGTTCCCATTCTTACCGCATTGGTAGCAAGTGGAATATATCTTGTATCCTTAGCAGGGTTATATGTTACAACACAGCAATCTCCAGCTGCAAATACATCTTCTTTGCTTGTTCTCATATATTCATCTATTATAATAGCTCCATTTGGTAATGTATCTAATTTACCTTGAACCAACTTAGTATTAGGAGCAAATCCTATACATAATACTACTAAATCACCTTGATATGTTCCATTTTCAGTAATAACTTCTGTTACTTTACCATTTTCACCATTAAACTTTTGAACTTTTTCTCCAAGTACTAATTTTACTCCTCTATCTGAGAATTCCTTTTCAGCTACATCTGTAAAGTCCTTATCTAAATATTTTGCCATTATTCTCTTTTCAGCATCTATTAGTGTTACGTTTTTACCTTGCATTTCAAATGCTTCAACAAGTTCAACACCAATGTATCCAGCACCAATAATAACAACATTTTTTGCATCTTTTGATTTTTCTATTATATTTAGTGCATGATCATGATTTTTACATAAAACTATATTTTCTAATTCTCCACCTTCAAATCTTGGTACTATTGGCCATGACCCTAAAGTCAATACTAATTTATCGTAATTGTCTTCAAAAACTTCTTCTGTGATTAAATTTTTAACTTTTAAAGTTTTATTTTCAAAGTCTATATCTAATACCTCATGCTTCATATTAGTTACAACACCTAATTTAGCTAAGTTTTCAGGAGAGTTATAAAAAAGACTCTCTGTATCTTCTATTACCTTACCAACATTTAATGCAATACCACATGATAAAAATGATATATTATCATTCTTTTCATATATTGTAATATCACTTTCTGGATAAAGTTCTTTTAAATTAACTACTGATGCTGTTCCTGCATGAGTACATCCAACTACTACTATTTTCATTTAATTCTTCCTCCAAATAAAAAATTTTAATAGATTATGTTTATTAATTAACAATAATTATTCTTTAGATACAGATTACTCTTTTTCTTTCATTTTGTAAATACCTATTTTTAGTTTTTTATTAAAAAATTTTTTTATACATTTCCTTGATTTTTTAAGGATTTAAATAATTATATGTATTTTTTATAACAACTAACTTTTATGTTAATTAATTATCATTTTGGCATTATTTATCTGAACATTTTTTATAATTTCATAAAAAAGTGGCTTTCGCCACGCTCCCTTCGGGAATTTAATTTTAAGTATTCTAAAAGGCATAGAACTAACATCGGTTCTATGCTATATTTTTCCT
>NZ_MNRT01000015.1:0-110437 GCF_001916075.1 Clostridium sp. 29_15 | reverse complement strand
AGGAAAAATATAGCATAGAACCGATGTTAGTTCTATGCCTTTTAGAATACTTAAAATTAAATTCCCGAAGGGAGCGTGGCGAAAGCCACTTTTTTATTTCATATTGAAACACTAATATTCTTTCAGTAGGATATGCTAAAAATTTATAACTCGCTGTCGCTCAGACAAATAAATTTTCTTAACGCATATTCTCCTTCAGGAATAAAGAGTTTCTAAGACTTATTCAGATATTTCCTCCAACTTTATATTATTCTTATAGCTAAAGGAAACAACTCTTCATTACACTCGGAGTTGTAGAATTGATGATATAGGCACTTTCTATGAGGGTAAAACTTCATAGGAGGTGCTTTTTATTTTGCTTTGAAAAACTATGATTCCTTCAGTAGGATATACTAAAAATTTATAACTCGATAACGCACAGACAAATAGATTTTCTTAACGTATTTTCCAATTTAGGAATAAAGAGTTTCTAAGGCTCATTCAAAATTTTATTGATGTTGCAGAGTTGATGGTATATAATTTTGTAAAAAAGTATTAAATTATTTTTAGATAATATGCTATAAAATTTTTATTAAAGATGGTGATTAATATAAATATAGAGGAATTAATTAATGAACTTGCAAAAAATACAGGAAAATCATTATTGCAAAAAGAAGAAGATAACAATGAAATAATAAATTTAGATGAAGCTGATTCATCTGACTATATACGAATACTTTTAAAAAGCCTTGTTCTAAAACATGAGTATAATAATGCTGAGAATATTCTTTTTTAAGAAATTAAGAAAAATAAATCTGAAAAAATTTACAAAATTGCACTTGATTTTTACTATTTATTAATGGATCAAAGCGATGATAAATTGAAAAATGGTAACTTTTCAAGAGAGGAAATTTTTCAAGGTTTGAAAGATGTGAATATAATTTTTAATAAAGAGAGTCTTACAACTATATAAGAGTCTACACTGAAATTAAATGGACAGATACCTGTCCGTTTTTAATATAACATAAAATTAATAATTATCTTTAAATCCTAATGGATAATTAAAGAGTAACATTGGTGCTCTTTAAAATTATACTATAACACTAAATTAACAGTTAAATTTATATATTTAACTCCATAATAAAGGTAGCGTATTAGTTTTAATAGGACTAGTAATAGTAACTACGGTGAATATTTTAGATAAACTGATTGAATTAAATGAATTTGTTGCAGTGGGACTAGATTTAATTGCTTTAGTATGTTTTATTGTTTATTTAGTGGGGTTTTTTAGAAACAAAAAGTAAGAGGTAGTTGAGTATCTTAGTGAGATTAAAAAGTAATAATATATACATTGTTCATGAGTAACTGTATTATTAGTCTCATTATTAGAATGGAGGGGTTATATGAGAATTTGCAAACAATGTAACAGTGAAATGATAGAAGGATTTAATGTTAAAATGGATGGAGCCGGTTATGGAATAAAGATAGTGAAAACTGATGAAGTAATAATTCCAAAAAGCATAGGAAAAACCAAAGCTTGCATTTGTCCTAAATGTGGAGTGGAAAAGCTGAAAAAATATATTGGTAAATAAATTTAACGAAAGTTTTAAGTGTTCAGAATGTGATTATTATAATTTGAAAATAATAGTTGAAAAAGAAAGTAAAAGTTATAATCATATAAGTGGTATTTTAGGAGCTAAATGCTTTGTGTTATAATAAATCAGATGATATAAGTAAATATATATGATTTTTGCAGAAAATGTGAATGGTATACAAAGGATAGAAAGGAATACTTTAATTATGAATAATGATGAAAAAGAAATTAAATTAGAGAGTATTGAAAATCATGGTTGTAATGATAAAATAGAGGAATTTATAGTAGTGCAGAATGCTAGACTTGATTCTGAAGAGATATATTATACAGGGTTTAGTGAAATTGAAGCTTATAGAACTTATAAGAGAATCAAAGGTGGAAAGAAAAATATTTTTAAAGCATATATTAAAAGAGATTTAGTGTTTAATGTGCCCTTTATTGATACATATGAAATCATAGAAGTAATAAGATAAAATCATAATAACAATAGAATTAAGGTAGCTTTACATAGATATTGTAAGGCTACCTTATATTTATATATTAGGATCTATTTTAATTGCAACTTCTTTTTACTGGAGACATAAGCTGACAACCGATATTTATATAAATTCTATTTTATTACATAACAACTGAATTATATCTATAAATTATGTATAATAAGATAATAGTTGTTAATTATAGAGGGTGAAATTTATGAGTGAAAACAATAATAAAAAGAATAATAGTTATTACTTCCCGCTTTTTACTGGAGTAGGAATTATCTTTGGTGTGATATTCAATCAAATACCAATAGGCTTATGTTTAGGGGGAGCTATTGGTCTTACTTTAGATTATAAAAAGAAAAAATAGATTGAATTTGAATATTAATTAATGGGTAATTTAAGGGGAGATATGATGAATTTTAGAATGGCTAAGATGGATGATTTACCAGAGTTTAAAGTGGTATATGAAAAGATAATTGAAGAAATGAATTGTAATAATATTGAGATTTGGAATGAAATAATTGATGATAATCTTACATTACACGAATATGGCTTTGAAAGACAAGTATTAATTTAAAGCATGTTTTAGGGGTTGAGGAAAAGTGTTAGATGATTATAAGTGTCAGTATGTTAGTAGAATACATAAGGTTCAAGATTATATTGAAAATAACTATTGGAGGAATATGTCTACCAAAGAGTTGTCTGATGTAGCTGGTTTTTCAAAATATCATTTTAACCGTATTTTTAAAAGTGTATTACATGAGTCTTTATCTCATTATGTAAATAGAATTCGTATGGAGTATGCTTTGTTTATGCTGGCCCATAGAGAAGATAGAAATATTACTGATATTGCATATGATTTACTGATTCAGCTATTTTTTCAAGAGCTTTTAAAAATTATTATGGAATAAGTCCCTTTGAGTATAGAAAAAAATATAGCACGAAATGCAAAGAAAATATTTTTATATCCATGTACAATAAATCTGAGAAAAAGAAAGAATGGGTAACAAATCCGTTTTCTATAACTGGACAAATTCAACTTAAAAAAGTGGAAGAATTTCAGGTGGTATATATTAGACACACTGGTAACTACACTTCGTTAGCTAAGGAATATGCAAGATTAATGGAAAATCTTTTTAGAGCT
Organism: Clostridium sp. 29_15; assembly: GCF_001916075.1. Lineage (NCBI taxonomy): Bacteria > Bacillati > Bacillota > Clostridia > Eubacteriales > Clostridiaceae > Clostridium > Clostridium sp. 29_15. Next base: position 107,238 of record NZ_MNRT01000015.1, on the reverse strand, counting down.
GCAGCAAAACAGAAACTTTTGAAAGCTGATGAAAATCAAGTTCTTGCCATGTATCATGATAATCCTGAATTCGGAAAGGAAGAACAGTTTCGAACTAGTTTATGTATAACTGTTCCTAAGTCTTGTACAGCAAAGGAAGACGGAATTCTTGGCGTAATGACTATAGAAGGTGGATTATACAATTTTAGATTTTTTTCCTGATTATATTGTAAAGAAACGTGAAAAAACAATTCAGAGCATTACACTTTATCATATGATAACCATGACTGCTCCATATAAATACAAATATGCACCGTATACAAAGTACTTTACAAGTGAAGATTGGGTGAAATCTTCTTTAGATTTACTTGGGGGAAAAGGAAAGATAGGAGAATATGGTAATTATTATTGCTTCATATTTTAAACCAAGGATTAAGGACAGAATGAAATTGATAAAGGAATATATAGAGCCTATGTGGAAGGAATAGAAGGATTCATATTAATAATGGAAAATAGATAAGCTTATGACATGTTCAGCATAAAAATGAGAGCACCTTTTCTTTGGTGCTCTTATTTTTATAAGTATATTTTTAATTAGATTCATAAAGGTTCTCAGAACATAGAGTTATTTATATTTTTTTACAAATTACAGAAATATGATATTATATTATTAATAGGAAATATTTTGTATTTATATGAATAGAATATTATAAATGGTAAAAAGGAAGGGAAGCTAAATGTATAAGTCGTGTGAAAATGATGAACAAACGGCTAAGTTATATATGATAAACATGGAAATTATAATATAGGACATAGTCTGCATTTTTATTTAAAATGGAGGTTATGTCTTTTTGCATTTATATTTTTTGAAAGGATTAATGAACAAATTTAAATAAATGGCATTCATATAGAAAATGAAGAGTTAAATTAAAGATAAGGGGAAATATGTATGGAAGATAGTATATCGAGTATCTTAATTTTAGTTTTATTAATTACAATGTCTGCTTATTTTTCAGCAACAGAGACTGCGTATTCTTCGTTAAATAAGATTAAGCTAAAAAGTATAGCTAATAAGGGTAATAAAAAAGCAAAGCTTGCTTTAGAGCTTTCTGAAAAGTATGACTCAGTGATATCAACAATTTTAATTGGTAATAATATTGTTAATATTGCCACTGCATCTTTAGCAACAGTTTTATTTACAAAGTTACTAGGTAGTTCAGGTGTTACAGTATCAACTATTGTTATGACTATTCTAATACTTATTTTTGGTGAAATTTCACCAAAGAGTATAGCAAAAGATATTCCAGAAAGTTTTGCCATAGTTTCAGCACCATTGCTTAATGTTTTTTGCATTATTTTAAAGCCTGTAAATCATATATTTTGTCTTTGGAAAAAGCTCATAAGCAAGGTATTAAAAATACAAAAGCATTCAGGTATCACTGAAGATGAAATATTAACAATAGCTGAAGAAGCAGAAAATGAAGGTGGAATAAATCCACAGCAATTAGAAATAATTAAAAGTGCCATAGAGCTTAATGAACAAGAGGTTATAGAAGCTTTCACACCACGTGTTGATATGATTGCCGTAAAAGATAGTTGTAGCAAGGAAGAACTGCTGAACCTATTTATTGAAAGTGGATTTTCAAGAATTCCAGTTTATCATGATAATATAGATAATGTCATTGGTATAATCAATGAAAAGGATCTTATTAATATTGTAGTAAATAATAAGAATGAAGAAATAAGTAGCATAATTAAACCGCTTAATGTTATACAACCTCATATGAAGTTATCGCACTTACTAAAAGTTTTGCAAAATAATAAATCTCATATGGCTCTTATAGCAGATGAGTATGGTGGAACCATGGGGATTATAACTTTAGAGGATATTTTAGAGGAATTGGTAGGAGAAATTTGGGATGAACATGATAAGGTAGTAAATGATATTGAAAAGATAGGTGAAGATGAATATATTGTTAGAGGTAACGCTAATATAGAAAAGGTATTAGAAGAGGTTGATTTGGAAGATGAATTTGAAGTGAATTCAGTTAATGGCTGGGTTATTCAACAGTTTGGAAAGATACCAAAGGTAGGAGAAAGTTTTGAATATAAAAATCTTAAGATAGTAATCCAAAAGGCCACTAAGCGATGTGTTCTAGAAATAAGAATCACAGTAGATGAGCCAATGGAAATATCAAGTTAATTTAGAAGTAGAAAAGTAATAGGATGCAAAAATACATCCTATTACTTTTTAGATTATATATTTTTGATTAATAATTATAAATTTAATAAAAGTTGATGTTTATTTTACAATGGTAGATACTTCACTTAGGGGTTGACGTTTCTTAGGAGTGGCAGGCTTAGCACGGTAACCAAAAGCACAACCAAGGGTTACTTGGAACTTTTTAGTGTCTAGCAAACCTTCCTCCACAAGAATTTTAGTAACAGCTTTCTTATCCATTCCTCCAATAGGGCAAGAATCAATTTCTAGCATAGCAGCAGTAAGCATCATGCTTGATAAAGCAATATATGTTTGTTCAGTTGCATAGGCTTGGAAGGCTTTATCATTATCAAACATATTATCTACATTTTTTAAAAAGCCTTTCATCATATTATAATGTTCATCAGTAAGGTTTTGCACATCTTTTAGTAAATATTCGATGTAATGAGAATCAGATTTGATTTCATCAGCAGTTCTAGTTAATAATACAATAAAGTCACTGCAAGTTTGAATTTGTTTTGCTCCACCAAAGCATACTTCACTTAATTTATCTTTTAGATTTTTATTTTCTACAACAATAAAGTGCCAAGGTTCAATACCTACAGAGCTAGGAGCTAAGCGACCTCCTTCTAGGATAACATCTAAATCTTCTTTACTTATACTTTTTTGGTTATTAAATTCTTTACAGGCATGTCTAAAGTTTAATATATTAATTACTTCATTTTTATTCATAAAAAGCATACTCCTTTATTTATAATTTATATTAAATTAATTTTTATGTATATCAGCATATATTATTATGTTATCTATAAAAAAATAATAATATACATAAAAATTAATAAAAGTTATATTATTATTGTCTTATTTTAACATATATATAAGGAGCGTTTCAATACTGTGAACAGGAATCATCTTTTTAAATCAATGGAAAAATTTTATATAAAGTGGTAGTATAGATTCATATAAAAATATTAAAGTGGGAGCTATATATATGAGTGAAGTAGAAAAAAAATTAAAAGAATTTGCTGAATATTTAAAAAAAATAAATCATTATACTACAGCAGGAAACCTTATGTATTGGGATATGACTACAGGAATGCCAGAAGCTATGGCAGAATCAAGGGCAGAAACATTATCATTTTTTCAAACAGAAGTGCATAGCTTGAATGTATCACCAAAAATTGCAGAATTTATAGAATTTTTTGAAAGTCATATGGATGAATTTGATTATATTCATAAGAGAATGACCGAACAGCTAAAGAAAAAGTATGAAAATCAAAAGAGATATCCAGAAGAATTTATCAAGGAATTTTCACTAGCAGCATCAAGAGGAGAAGTGGCATGGGAAAAAGCAAAAAATGCTAGTGATTTTGATGTGTTTAAACCAGCCTTAGAAAAAATAGTGGATCTTACTAAAAAGTCTATAGAATACAAAGGCTATGAAGATAATAAATATGATGCCCTTCTTGATGATTATGAAGCAGGCCTTACAGTAAATAAGCTTGATAAAGTTTTTGGAGAGTTAAGGGATGGTATAGTAGAAATATTAAATAAAATAAAGGTCACAGGAAAGACAATAGATGATTCCTTCTTCCATAATCATTTTCCTAAATCAGAACAAGAAAGCTTATCTTTAAAGATTTTAGATCTTATGGGTTTTGATTTTAAGAGAGGAAGAATGGATGAAACAGAGCATCCTTATACACTTGATATGACTAATAAGGATGTTAGAATAACTAATAATTACTATGAAAATGATTTTACTTCAGCATTATTTTCAGCTATTCATGAAGGTGGTCACGCACTTTATGAGCAAGATATACCAGATTTATTGGAAGGTACTGGTTTAAATGTTGCTTCTTCTATGGCAGTTCATGAATCACAATCAAGATTTTATGAAAATATCATTGGAAAGAGTAGAGAATTTAGCAATTACTTATATAAGGAAGTAATTAAGCAATTTAATGAACAATTTGATGGAGTTTCAGAAGAAGAGTTTTATAAGGCATTAAATAAAGTTACACCATCGCTTATTAGAACAGAAGCAGATGAGCTAACTTATAGTCTTCATATAATAATAAGGTATGAAATAGAAAAACTTTTAATTAATGATATTATAGAGGTTAAAGACCTTCCAAAAGTATGGAATGAGAAATATAAGGAATATTTAGGAGTAGAGCCTACAAGTGATAAGGAAGGTGTATTACAAGATGTACATTGGTCAGATGGATCATTTGGCTATTTCCCAAGTTATGCATTAGGAAATCTTTATGGGGCACAAATGTTAAATAAGATGATTAAGGATATACCAGAGGTTTATCAAGAAGTGAGCAAAGGAAACCTTGAGCCAGTGCATAAATGGTTAAAGGAAAATGTTCATGAAGCAGCTAATCTTTATGATCCTGGAGATCTTATTAAAAAGATTACAGGAGAAGATTTGCAAGCTAAGTATTTCCTTGAATACTTAGATAATAAATATAAAGAGATATATAATTATTAATATCAGCAAAGAGGTAGGATATAGTAAGCTACCTCTATTTTTACGCAATGAAAAGAGATAAGTGTTAAAATTAATTCTCAGTACTCTTATTAGGATACAATGAAGTATTCTCCTTTAAATTCTTATACATGTGGCCATTAAAAGTTTCTAAGGAAGAACAAATTTTATCGGATAAATTGACCAAAATACTTTCACGATGATGAGGTGGAACTAAGGTTAAAGGAAACATATGATTTTTGATTATATCTATTTCCCTTTTGTTTAAAGAATAATGTTTTAAAGCATTGTTAAGTGCTGTTTTGGGATGCTTGAATCCATGAAACCTATGGGATTTGTCATGAATATGCCAATCATATAAGAAGTAATCATGAAGCAACGCACCATATATAAGGCTTTTTTCATCACATTTAATATTAAAAAACTGTGAAAAACAATATGCATAGTATGCTACTGCAATGCTATGCCAAAGGCAAGTAGTATTTCCATGTTGTATGAAGTTATCAAGCATTAGAAGATTAGTTTCTTCACATATATTTTTTAAACAGTCATTAAAAAATGACATTTGCTTTTCATTTAGCTTAAATGTTTTTGATTTAATCTTTGAAATATTTAAGTAGAGAGTATTAACAAAAAACATTATTATCACTTCTTTTTTTATATTATTTGAAATTAAGTTTCATAAGATTATTTTAACATAAATATAAATAAATTATTAATTAAAATTAAAGATATTTCATGAAGATTTTATTAAAAGTGTATAGAAAATTAGTGAACAATATTATTTATTTGAAAAAACACAAAAAATTTACAAAAGCATAATATATTTATAAAACAATCATTTTAATAAGAGGATACAATGGCAAAAGAAATAACTGATATTATAGAAGAAATACATGAATATTTTGGTGGATATAATGAATTTGTAAGTGCTGAAATGGGAGTTATGGCTGAAGAGATTAAAGAAGCAGTTTATGCAATTAACAATAGAAACTTTAGAATTGGACTTGAAAAATGTGATTTTATTACTGAAAAAGCTGTAGAAGGTGGGCAGTGTTTAGCTAAAATCATCTTGCCAGAGATACAAGTTCCAGAATTAAAGCTAAGCTTATGTAAAAAGACTATGACATTAGAAAATAGCAAAATTAATGAAATTTGTGAAAAATTTAAATCTATGATAAAATTACGATATTTTATTGATGATGAAGAAATAAGATATTACAGTATGGAAGATGAAGGTTGGAATAGGATTGATTTAAGAGAATCTACTACTAAGAAAAAAATTGGAGAAGTTGGAGAAAAGATTAAGACTGCCACCAATACAGCAGTTGAAAAAGTAAGTAAGCAGAAGAAAATAGTTACTGATTTACAAGATAATATGACAGATGCATTAAAAAAAGTAGTGAGTACATTAGAATTACCAATGCCATGTATGCTTATTAGAAAGAATAAAATTAATATAGGAATAGAAGTAAAATATCCATGTAGCTATGATGTTGTTATTAGTAAGGGCTTGTTACTTGCTCAAAAAGTATCAATGTCAGAAGTACTTAAGGTTATTTTAGGAGAAATGCTTCAAGTAGTTACAGATGTTAAAACTAATATTGAAGATATATTAAAAGAAGCGGTTAAAGTTGGAGTTGCTACTTTTAAGGAAACTTTAATTTCAATCTTAAAGATTTTAAGTATATCAGATATTAATTATGATTATATACTTTGCAAAGGAATAAATGAAACTAGTTTAGGAAAATGGGTTGAGTTAAAATCAGATTTATCTAAATCAATTGTAACTAATTAAAAATGCGCATCATTTTGATGCGTATTTTTAATGGAGAGAATAAATTATTATTATAACTATATTCAGCTATATTGACAATAAAAGTAAAAATAAATAAGATATAAATTATATAAGAGGTTGTAATTTAAAGAGGATTATGTGAGGTAAAAATGGATATAAAGCATATAATTAATAAGTTATATTGTGAAAATAATGCAACAAAAGAGGAACTTATATATGTACTAGATACGATAAATGAAGATGAAAGAGATTATTTGATAAAGAAAAGTGATAAGTTAAGAACAAGGTATTATGACAATAAGGTTTATATGAGAGGGCTTATTGAGTTCACTAATTATTGTGTAAGAAATTGTAAATATTGTGGAATAAGAAGCGATAATAGCAAAGCAGATAGATATAGATTATCTTTAGAGGAAATATTAGAATGTGCAGCCATAGGTAATAGATTTGGATACAAAACTTTTGTCCTTCAAGGAGGCGAAGATCCTTATTTTACTGATGAGAGAATGGTGAAAATTATACAAGCTATAAAGGAAAAATATCCAGAAAATGCAATAACATTATCTATAGGTGAAAGAAGTTATGAGTCTTATAAAAGAATGTTTGAAGCTGGAGCAGACAGATATCTTTTAAGACATGAAACTGCAACAAAGAAATTATATGAAAGCTTGCATCCTAATGCCAGTTATGAAAATAGGGTACAGTGCTTATATAATCTAAAGGAAATAGGTTATGAAGTAGGTGCAGGGTTTATGATTGGTTTACCTAATCAGAGTAATGAAGATTTGGTAAATGATCTTTTATTTATAAAGAAGCTAAATCCACATATGTGTGGTATAGGGCCTTTTATTCCACAAAAGGATACACCATTAAGAAATGAAGTAGGTGGTACTGTAGAAAAAACTATGATAATGTTGGCTTTACTACGACTTATGGTGCCTAAAGCTATGTTACCAGCAACTACTGCCTTAGGAAGTATAGATCCATTAGGCAGAGAAAAGGGATTGAAAGCTGGAGCAAATGTAGTAATGCCAAACTTATCACCAAAGCAGGTGAGAGATAAATATGCTTTATATGATGGAAAGATATGTACTGGTGATGAAGTAGCCGAATGTAGAAATTGCATTGAAAGAAGAATAAATTTATCAGGTTATAAAGTGGAAATTGGTAGGGGAGATAGTGTGATAAAGAAAGAGCAAATGAAGGTAGGTGATAATGATGAATAGCACACCGAATTCAAATAGAAAACACATTTCAATATATGGTAAAACCAATGCAGGAAAATCATCACTTATAAATGGGATTTTAGGACAAGACTTATGTCTTGTATCAAATGTACCAGGAACAACAACTGATCCTGTGTTAAAAGCCATGGAATTAATCCCTGTAGGACCGGTGCTATTTATTGATACAGCTGGTCTTGATGATCACACGGAGCTTGGATCAATTAGAATGAAGAAATCCATTGAAATGCTAAAAAGAACTGATTTTGCACTGTATGTAATGGATGGAAATGATATTGATGAAGACAGCTATGATCATATGAAAATAGAATTTAAAAAGTATAATATCTCAAGCATTTTAGTAATTAATAAAATTGATGTAATACCAAGAGAAAGTCTTCACTACTTAAGAAAAAAATATATAGGAGCCTTTTTTGTTTCAGCAGAAACCGGTGAAGGTATTGAGGAATTAAAAAAAGGAATTGCTATAAGATTGGAAGAGGAAGAAGAGGAAATGCCTATAATAGGTGATCTTGTACCTTATGATGGAAAAGTAGTTCTTGTAATACCAGTAGATTCAGAAGCACCAAAGGGAAGGATAATATTGCCGCAGGTGCAATGTTTGAGAGATTGTTTAGATCATGGGATAAAGGCGTATGTAGTAAGAGATACTGAGTTATCATCAGCTCTTGAAGATATTCAGAATGTAGAGTTGGTAGTTACCGACTCACAGGCTTTCAAAAAAGTATCAAGAATTGTACCAGGAGATATTAATCTTACAGGTTTTTCTATATTATTTGCAAGACATAAAGGTGATTTAAAAAGTTTTGTAGATGGAACTGAGAAGATAAAAGAATTAAATGAAAACTCTAAAATACTTATTTGTGAAAGTTGTACACATAATGTTTCCCATGAAGATATAGGAAGAGTGAAGATTCCTAAATTATTAAATAAAGCAGTGGGAGTAGATTTAGAATATCATTATAAGATTGGTCATGACTTTCCAGAGGATTTATCAAAGTATGATTTAGTTATTCATTGTGGTGCATGTATGATAAATAGAAAGACTGTTACATTAAGAGTGAAGAGATGCAAGGAGCAAAATGTAGCTATAACCAATTATGGTGTTATACTTGCTTATTTAAATGGAATCTTATATAGAAGTATAGAAATCTTTGATTTATAAAAAATACTCAAATCCAGGATAGGATTTGAGTATTTTTTTTAGTTTTTGTTATAAGATATTGAAGAATCAAAATATGGAGCATACCAACCATTTTCATCAGCACTTGGAGCTGCTGTATATTGAATATTATTAAAGTAAAGAGAAACTTTATTCACCTTATAATTATAGGCATAAGTATTAATTAAAGTATATATAAGTTCATAGGAAGAAGCAGGGTCAAGATTCATATATTTTTCAAATGAATCATTGAATTTAACTGTAAGTGCATTGTTAGCAGCATCTACTGTGGCACTGCTGACACCAATTTGATTAGATAATAATATAAAGTCAGAGCTGTATTTATTATCTTGTAATGCAGAAGTTAAAGCAGATACTAGGGCATTTTCTTCAACATGAATGTTTTCATCTACATAATATCTTCTTCCGTCAACGGAATTATAAAAGAATAATCTACATGTTTGTGATGAGTAACTAGAGTCTTCAGTAGAAGATAAGTTTTCAACAGTAGTATTTTTTTCAATAGCTGAGGAAGTGTTAGTATTTTCTTTCGGATTTTCAGAGATAGTTGATGTAGAAACATTAGTAGTGGCTTCGTTATCTTGCAAAGTGGATTCATCAACAGATAATGCATCGTTTATTAAAGTTTCATCTTGGGAAGAGATACTAGTATTATCACTAGCTGAAGTGATAATACTAGTATCATTACCATCTAGAGAACTCTTTACTTGGCTACAGCATATAAGTGATAGAGAAAGGAAAAAGCAACAGCTTATACTTAAAAATTTTCTTTTCATAATCATACTCCTTACTTAAAAAATATCATACCTATATTATATTACCAAAATATGTAAAAAAGAATAGTTATTTTAATAAAAATTTATATTTAGTATTAGCTGGCTTAACTTTAATAAAGGATAAAGAAGAAATATCATAAGAGTTTAGAGAAAGTACTAGCTTTCTCTATAATTTTTTTGTAATAAATAATATAGGAAAATACTATAAATAAAAAGGAAAGTAAAATTATAGGGGGATCTTATGAATTATTTAGAAGGTGAAAAGTCAGAAGTATTTGAAAGTCATAAGGCAAAGGTCATAGAAAATATAAATAAAAGTAAATCAATGGGAATGAATAAGATTACAGCAATTTTAGCTATAGATGATGAAGATGAAATAATACAAGGAGCATTAATTAACTGGCTGATAAAAGAAGGATATAGAATATCTTTAATAAAGGAAGATTATAATATTTTAGTTATTGAATGGTGAAGATATTAAATTTTATTTAAGGCTATAATTTTTTGATAAATGATAATGATTTTATTTAACCAAATTGGTATAAAGGAGTTATTAAATGGGCATTAAAATTGTACTGGCAGACGATGATAGTCTTATAAGGGAAAGTTTTAAAATTAATGTACAAAAGCATAGATTGGTCAGATAGAGATGTATTTATTGAGAAAATTTTTCAAAATAAAGAAGAGTTATTAAATTTTACACGAAAAGAGAAGGAAATAGTAAAAGAAATTGCAAGTGGACTTACCAATAAGGAAATTGCAAAGAAGCTGTTTATTTCTGAAGGGGCAGTAAAAAGATATATAAATTCAATATTAAACAAAACAGGATTGGCAAGAAGAATACAAATTGCTATGTTTTATTTAAATGGTACTGTTGTATAAACTTATAAGGTAAGGATGTATCTTGATGAATATTATTTTAGATAGAAAATCTTTTGAAAATTAAAAAATGTTGAATAACAAAGAAAAAAATGGAAATAATTATTCATAAAAGGAGTGATTGATTATGAATAATAATTTCCAAGATTATAATGAAGAAGAATATAATAACGAAGATAAGAAGGAAAATAAAAAAAGAATAAGAAATCGAGTGAACTTATTTATAGTTTTACTTATAGTATGCTTTTTTTCAACTTATTTTATTGTAGATAGATTAACTAATAGTAAATATAAAGATGTCAGTGATAATCAATCTAAAACCGCAGTATATAATAATACCAACTTATTAAGTGATGATATGAAGATAATACTAAAGGTAGATGGAGTAGTAGAAAAATCAGAAACTTTAAAAGACTTTAAACTTGATAATGAAATTGACAGTGTAAATGAACAATTTTTAGTAGATTACTATGCTTCTAAAGGCTATAGTGTGGAAAGTTTAAGTGAAAAGAAAGTAGTGTTAAATAAGGATCAGGAAGAAGTAACAGTTGAACCTAATAAATACTATTTAGGTGAAAAAGACGGATATTTTGCAATATATAAGAGTGATCAAAATGGCAAGGTATTTATAGAAGATGAAAGTGATATATACAGAAGTAGTGGAATGGTGAATACAATTCCAGAAAATGATCAAGAAGATATTAAAAATTTTAAGCTTGGTTATGATACTAAGAATGAAGCAAAAGAAATACTAAGTGGATATATTAGTTAATGAAAGTAAGATCCCATTTTTATGCTATTCTCCCTTTATCATATGTCCTAGCGTTTGTATAACAAAAATGATAAAGGGGGACAATAAAAATGTAAAAGAAATAAAAAACAAAACTAATAAATATCAAAAGTATTTAGTAGCAAAGATGAAATGGAGGGAAGTATATGAATATAGTTCCAAGCAATGAGTATTTGCTAGTTATGCCTAGTGGTAATGTAAAAGGTTTTGATGATTATGCAATGGCAAAAGCATATATAAATAATTATTATTACTATAAAACTAGACGAGTTGAAGAAGTAGAAGCATATGATGATTTAACCAATGATTTTGATGATATAGTAGATACAGTTTGTTATAAAATTGGTATAGAAGAAGGAGAATGTCAACTATATTATACATCTAATATAATTGAAAAATTGCAAGATGAATTAGTATTTAATGAAGAAAAAGAAGAGGTTATTTCAAAACTAATGGCTCATAAAATAGAGTTTAATACATACGATTACGCTATTGATAATATTTTTCGAGATGTTCAATCAATTGATATTATGGAACAATATGGTAGTTCTATTACAGGACAATAGTTTCATTGATTAAAATTATATAAAAGTAAATAAGCTGACAAACAATATTATTTGTTTTGTCAGCTTTTTTCATTGAAAAATAGATATTAAAATGTTAAAGTAGAATGTAGGCGAAATAGTGGGGCAGGAGGATAAATATAGTGTACGAATATATTAAAGGAAAATACATGGGAATAAATAAAGACTATATAATTATTGAAAATAATAATATAGGATATAAGATATTTACTTCCGGTGCAACAATGGCAGAAATGCCAGGAATAAATGATGAAGTTATGCTTTATTTAGAACAAATAGTGAGAGAAGATTTTATTGGGCTTTATGGCTTTAAAGATAGAGAAGAACTTGAAATGTTTAAACTTTTATTATCAATTAGTGGTGTAGGATCTAAAGCAGCTTTATCTTTATTATCTATCAGCAGAATAAATAATCTAAAATATGCTATTATTATGGAAGATGATAAACATTTATGTAGAGCCCCGGGAATTGGTAAGAAAACTGCTGGAAGAATTATATTAGAGCTTAAGGACAAAATTAAGAAAGAAGATATAATGAGCGGTGTTGATATTCAAGAAGGATTTGAGGACTTACAGCCAACGGTAAATACAAATACAGTTGGAGAAGCTTTAGGTGCATTATTAGCTTTAGGATATTCAGAAAAAGAAGCAGAAACAGCACTTAAACAAGTAGATAAAACTGCATCATTGGAGGATATCATTAAAGATTGTTTAAAAGTTTTAATGGGATAGAGGTGAAATAGTGGAGAGAATTATTACACCAGTTGAATTGAAGGAAGATGGCAACAGTGAATTAAGTTTAAGACCACAGAAAATCAATGAATATATAGGTCAGGATAAAGTTAAAGAGAAACTTAATGTATTTATTAAGGCAGCACAATCTAGAGGTGAAGCTTTGGACCATGTCTTGCTTTATGGACCTCCAGGTTTAGGAAAGACCACATTAGCTAATATAATTGCTAAAGAGATGGGAGGAGATCTTAAGATTACATCAGGTCCAGCTATTGAAAGAGCAGGAGATTTGGCAGCTATACTTACAACATTAAAAGATAATGATGTTTTATTTATAGATGAAATACATAGGTTAAATAGAAATGTTGAAGAAATACTATATCCTGCTATGGAAGATTATGCCCTTGATATAGTTATAGGAAAAGGAGCAGCAGCAAAGTCTATTAGACTTGATTTACCACATTTTACACTAATAGGAGCAACTACTAGAGTGGGAATGCTTACAGCTCCATTAAGAGATAGATTTGGTGTAATGTGTAATATGGTTTATTATACAGATGAGCAGCTTAAGGAGATAATAGTAAGGTCTGCTTTTGTTTTAAGTTGTGATATTACAGAAAAAGGTGCCATGGAAATAGCTAGGAGATCAAGAGGAACTCCAAGAATAGCTAATAGGTTATTAAAGAGAGTAAGAGATTATGCTCAAGTATATTCAGATTCCTTAATAAGCTATAAGGAAGCAAGGGCAGCACTGGAATTATTGGAAGTGGATAATAAAGGCTTTGATAATGTTGATAATAAGATATTAGAAGCTATTATAGATAACTTTAAAGGTGGTCCAGTAGGAATAGAAACTTTATCCTATTATATAGGTGAAGAATTGGGGACTATTGAAGATGTATATGAGCCGTATTTATTGCAAAAAGGATTTATTGTAAGGACGCCTAGAGGAAGAATGGCTACAGATAAAGCTTATGAACATCTTGGACGCACAAGAGTAAATAAGAAGAATAAACAGCAAGCAAGTTTTTTTGAGGATTAAGGAGTAAAAGATGAAAACAAGTGATTTTAACTTTCATTTACCAGAAGAGCTAATAGCTCAGCACCCTTTAGAGAAGAGAGATACTTCAAGATTAATGGTGTTAGATAAGGCTACAGGTGAGATAGAGCATAAACATTTTTATGATGTTTTAAACTATTTAAATCCAGGAGATACTCTAGTATTAAATAATACTAGAGTGTTACCTGCTAGGCTAATAGGTGAAAAAGAGAATACTGGTGGGAAAATAGAATTTCTTCTTTTAAAAAGAATAGAAGGAGATAAATGGGAATGTCTAGCTAAGCCAGGTAAAAGAGCAAAGATAGGAACAATATTCACTTTTGGAGAAGGAAAACTTAAATGTAAAGTGGTTGATATAGTAGAGGAAGGAAATAGAGTAATTGAATTCATCTATGATGGAATATTTGAACAAGTTTTAGATGAACTTGGAGAAATGCCTCTTCCACCTTATATCACTGAAAGATTAGAAGATAGGGAAAGATATCAAACTGTATATTCTAAAGAAAAGGGATCAGCAGCAGCACCAACGGCAGGTTTACATTTTACAGAAGAACTTTTACAAAAGGTAAAAGAAAAAGGTGTCAATATTGCATATGTAACTTTACACGTAGGACTTGGAACTTTTAGACCTGTAAAGGTTGATGATGTAAATGAACACGTAATGCATTCAGAATTCTATCATTTAGAGGAAGAAGATGCTAAAATTATCAATGATACAAAGAAAAATGGTGGAAAGATTATTTCTGTTGGAACTACTTCTACAAGAACTTTAGAAACTATTGGTGATGAAAATGGAATGGTTAGAGCACAAAGTGGATGGACTAACATATTCATTTATCCAGGATATGAGTTTAAGGTAGTAGATAAGCTGATTACTAATTTCCACTTACCAGAATCAACACTAATAATGCTTGTATCTGCTTTAGCAGGAAAAGAAAAAGTTATGAATGCATATAATGAAGCTGTAAAAGAAAAATATAGATTTTTCTCATTTGGAGATTCGATGATTATAAAGTAACATAAGTTAAAGGACGTGAAATTTTGAGTAAAAAATATACTTTATTAAAAAAGGAAGGTAAAGCAAGAAGAGGTAGATTTGAAACTCCTCATGGAACAATAGAAACACCAGTTTTTATGAATGTTGGTACTTTAGCAGCTATTAAAGGTGCAGTATCATCAATGGATTTAAAGGAAATAGGATGTCAAGTTGAGTTATCAAATACATATCACTTACATTTAAGACCATCTGATAAAGTTGTAGCTGAAATGGGTGGATTACATAAATTTATGAAGTGGGATAGACCAATACTTACAGATTCAGGTGGATTCCAAGTATTTTCATTATCTGGTATGAGAAAGATAAAAGAAGAAGGGGTGTACTTTAGTTCTCATATAGATGGTAAGAAGATATTCATGGGGCCTGAAGAATCAATGCAAATTCAAAGCAATTTAGCATCTACAATAGCAATGGCTTTTGATGAATGTATACCAAATCCGTCTACAAGGGAGTATGTTCTTCAATCAGTAGCAAGAACAAATAGATGGCTTGATAGATGTATAGCAGAAATGGATAGATTAAATTCACTACCTGATACAATCAATAAAGAGCAAATGCTATTTGGTATTAACCAAGGTGGATGTTATGAAGATATAAGAATTGAACATGCTAAGCATCTTGCTAGTTTAGATATGGATGGATACGCAATAGGTGGATTAGCTGTTGGTGAAACACATGAAGAAATGTATAGAGTAATTGATGCAGTAGTTCCTCATTTACCAGAAGATAAGCCAATTTACTTAATGGGCGTTGGTACACCTGAAAATATTTTAGAGGCAGTGGAAAGAGGAGTTGATTTCTTTGACTGTGTTCTTCCAGCAAGAAATGGTAGACATGGACATTTATTTACTGCCAATGGTAAGATAAATATCATGAATAAAAAGTTTGAAACAGATGAAAGACCAATAGATGAAGGATGTAAGTGTCCAGCTTGTAAACACTATACAAGAGCATATATAAGACACTTATTTAAGGCAAAAGAAATGCTAGCAATGAGACTTGCAGTATTACATAATCTTTATTTCTATAATAATATGATGCAAGAGATAAGAGATAATCTTGATAATGGTACTTTTGCAGAATACAAGGCAGCTAAGCTTGAATCATGGGGATGTAAAAAAGATAAATAAAAATACTTTGCCTATATCTAAATTAATGATATAGGCAATATTTTGATAAATATTAAAAAAATGTTAAGTTTATATTTTAAATTTGACAGTATATTTAAAATGAAGTATGATTTATAGTGATACAAAAGTTATGTAGATTAAATACGGAAGGGTGAACTTAATTATGGCACAAGCTTTAATTCAAATAGTAATACCTTTTGCAGCAATGTTTGCAATAATGTATTTCTTATTAATATTACCAGAAAAGAAAAGAAGTAAAAAATATAATAATATGTTAGCTGAATTACAAGTTAATGATGAGGTTTTAACAAGAGGTGGAATCGTTGGAAAAATCATCACAATAGATGAAGATCAATTAGTAATTCAAAGTGGTCCAGATAGAGTTAGAATAAGAGTAACAAAGAATTCTGTTGCTCAAAAAATAACTAAAGACGCATAAGATGTAAGGAATAATACCTTCTACTGATTCATATTATGAAGCATAGGAGGTGTTTTTTTATGGACTGGAAGAATTATTTTTCTTGTGTCTTAAAGGGATTAATAGGTTCTATTGCAGTAACAGTAATTTTAACAGCAATATTATCTCTATTTATGACATTTGTTAAAATAAGTGAATCTATGTTTAGTGGCCTTTATGTTGTTATTACTTCGCTTGGTTTGGTATTTGGAACAATTTTAGCAGCAAAGCTTCATGGTAAAAACGGATGGTTAGTTGGACTAGCAGTGGGAGTATTCTTTTACATAGCACTATATATAACAGGAGTATTATTAGGTGCCAGCTCAAAGTTTGGAATTTATGAACTTATACGATTTGCATTATGTGTTATAGTAGGTTTTTTATCAGGAATGCTAGGAATAAATATAGGGGAAAGTTAGATATTTAATTATCTAGTATCTATTATCAATTTTAAAAAAATAAAATATCCTGAAAAATTTTATGGAAAAGATTAAATAAAAAGGCAGCTTACATTAGCTGTCTTTTAGTATTAAAAGAAAAATTCAAATATACCCATGGTTATTATGATAATTGCAGAAAATAGCGGTGAATATTCACCAAAAATTTTTGATAAGTACCTTGCTCCAAGTTTTAATCCTATGATCATTGTAATGACGCTAAAAACAAAGGTTAAAATTGTGGTGAGAAATATGCTTATGCCTGAAATACTAGCACCAATTCCTAAAGCAAGATTATTGATGCTTAAGGATAATGCTAAAGTTATTGCTTCACTTATTTCAATGTTTCCAGAGCCGTTTATGTCGGCAGTTTTATTAAGCTCAACTATCTCGTCATAATCTAAAGAGTTAATAAATTCTACTAAGTTTTCTTCCGTATGCTTATGCTTTTTTTTATAATAATCCCAAAGAATATATAAGCCTACTATTATTAACAAACTTGAACCTATATAGGTGCAAATATCAGTGGGAATATAATTACAAATAAGGTGTCCTAAACACATAGCAAGAAATGTTGTTAGCGTTACAATTATGGAAATTACTAAATTAATGATGAGTTTTATTCTAATTTGTTTTACTCCATAGGCAATGCCTATTATCAGACTGTCAATACTTGAGGAAAATGCAAGTAAAATAGAAGAAAAAATATGCATTTTTATACTCCTTTAATTGATATAATATCTAATATATTCGAAAAAACTAAAATTAGTTACTTTAATCTTTTAAATTAATATTGTTATGAGATATATAGGTGATGAAGGAAATAAAAGATTTATCAATATGAATTTAAGCCCAGCACAATTTGCTGGGCTTAAATAATATTAGTAGTTAATTCCAGCAGCTTTGATGTTATTAACATCTCCTTGGCTACATGGTGTAACTCCATATGTCATATTACAATGAGGGCATCTATCAACTAATATTTCCATAGTAAAAGTTTGTCCACAAGAACAATTTATCTCATAAGCATTTCTTAATTTAAGATCAGCTTTTCCTTTACTTCTTACTAAATCTACTACAGCTTTTCCGTCATTTCCTAAGTTTGAACATCCACAACTCATTTTAGTACCTCCAAATTTAAATGTATATTTATTTTGCACATTTAGTATAACCTATGAAGGTATATTAAGGCAATATTAAAATTTATATATTATCCCTAAACTCTCTTGGAGTAAGATGATATTTTCTTTTAAATAACTTATTGAAATACGATAAATTGTTAAAGCCACATTCTAAAGAAATATCTGTAATAGAATAGGCAGTGGATTTTAATAATTCAGCAGCTTTTTCTAATCTATAGTTATTAATATATTTTAAACAAGAAGTACCAGAATATTTTTTAAAAAATCTCATAAAATAATATTCACTGAAATTACATAACTTAGAAATTTCTTTAATAGAAATATCTCTATTGTAATTTTCCTGTACATAATTAAGGATGGTTTTCATTTTATTTTGAATATCATTAGTAAGTTCACTATAGTTATTTTCTTTATGGACATAGTTATATTTATAGAAATTTGCAAAGAGGTTAAACAGCATGGATTTTAGTTCTAATTCATAAGCAATATCTTTTTTATCATATGTAGAAAGGATTTCCTTAATAATTGAATAAATTTTTTTATAACCAGAGCTTTCAGAATTGATTATTACAGGTAGCTTATAACTTTTATTCAGCAAAGGGGAAATATAATTTAGTGAGCATCCATCAGTAAGATGACTTTTAAGCAAATCAAGACTAAATATTATAGTTGTCCATTCCATATCATAACTGTTAATTTTATTGATGGTGTGAAGACTTTCAGGAGAAATAATAACAATATCTCCTTCATTCACTGTAAATGTAGCAAAATCTATTTTATATTCAGCTTTTCCCTTTAAGATTAAGGTCATTTCTATTTCCTTATGCCAATGCAATACCACATGAGGAAAGGCTTCTGTTATTTCACCTTTATAAGTGCTAAGCAAAATATTAAAATCTCCATGATTTTTATTTTCTTTTAAATTAAGTAAATCTGAATTCATAAATCCTCCTAGAGCAGTTTTGTTATATAAAAATGTAATTTTTAATGAAGTATTAAGGTGAAAGTTAATATATAATTACAGTATTATATTAATAATAACATAAATTGTTTATTAAAGAGGAGCTAATTATGAGAAGTGAGAAAGAAAAAATGACTAATGGGGAAATGTATTTATCTGGAGATGAAACTTTAGTAAATGAAAGAATAAATGCTAGAAGACTTACGAGAATTTATAATAATACAATTGAAACTGAAATGGAGAAGAGAAAAGAAATATTAGAAGAACTTTTAGGAGAAGTAGGAGAAAATATATTTATTGAACCAACATTTAAGTGTGATTATGGATATAACATCAAAGTAGGTGATAATTTCTATGCCAATTTTGATTGCGTAATATTAGATGTATGTCCAGTTACTATAGGAAAAAATGTATTTTTAGCACCAGGTGTTCATATTTATACAGCCACTCATCCGCTAGATGCAGTAAAAAGATGTAGTGGTGCTGAATATGGTAAGGCAGTTACCATTGGTGATAATGTGTGGTTAGGTGGAAGAAGTATAATTACACCAGGTGTGACCATTGGAAATAATGTAGTTGTAGCAGCTGGAACTGTTATTGTTAAAGATGTGCCAGACAATGTAGTTGTAGGTGGGAACCCTGCTAAAATAATAAAAGAAAATATATAAAAATAAGAGGGTATTATGATGGAGAAAATTGGGAAATTATTAAGTTATACTATTGATGAAAATACAGTAAGTGTTAATTATGAGAAAAGTACTGCATATATAAAGATTATTACGAAAGATATAATAAATTTCTTTGTACCAAAGATTTCTAAGGAAAGAAAATCTAAGGCTATAGAATATTTAGATAGTAATATATGTAATTTTACAGTGGAGAAAAGAACTGGTGTTATCGACATTATCACAGAAGCTCTTATAATAAAAATTTATGATGAATTTATGATAGATATATATAACATAGAAAATGAGCTTATATGTTCAGATCATCGAGGAAAAAGAAGTCCCTTTATAAGACGTAGTGGTGATTATACTTTACTAGAGGATGAAGGACATGAATATGCTAAAGAAGAAGAGTTTAAAGTGTTTGTCAAAAAAACTATGAATGAGGATACTTTATTTTATGGGTTAGGAGAGAGAACAGGATCTTTAAATAAGCGAGGATATCATTATAAGAATTGGAATACAGATAATCCAGCGCCACATGGAGAAACCTTTGAAGCCTTATATAAATCTATTCCATTTCTAATAGCATTAGAAAAAGGAAATGCCTATGGAATATTCTTTGATAATCATTTTGAAACTCATTTTGATATGGGTAAGGAAAATAGTAATTATTATTACTTTTCAGCAGTAGATGGTAATATTGATTATTATTTTATTAATGGACCACAAATTAATAAAGTGGTAGAGCGATATACTTATCTTACAGGAAGAACACCTCTTCCACCACTTTGGACATTAGGTTATGCTCAAAGTAGATGGTCATATGGCAATGAAGAAAGATTGATGGAAATTGCCGATAGCTTTAGGGAAAAAGATATTCCTTGCGATATCTTATATTTAGATATTGATTACATGGATAGATATAAAGTCTTTACTTGGAATAATAACAGGTTTAGTAACCCAGAGGAAATAATGAAAAAATTAAGGGAAAAGGGATTTAAGGTAGTGACAATTGTTGATCCAGGAGTTAAGAAGGAAAAAGGCTATAGTATATATGATCAAGGACTTAAAAAGGGATATTTTGCCACTGATAAAGATGGAGTGGTTTATGTTAATAAAGTATGGCCAGGCGATGCAGTATATCCTGATTTTATTAACAGTACTGTGAGAAATTGGTGGGGTAATAATCAAAAAATAATGTTAGATTCAGGTGTATCAGGTATCTGGAATGACATGAATGAACCAGCAAGCTTTAATGGACCATTGCCAGATGATGTAATGTTTAATGATGATGGAGTTCCTATGGCCCACAAAGAAGCTCATAATATTTATGGTCATATGATGGCGAAAGCCACTTATGAAGGTTTAAAGAAAGCTACAGGAAAAAGGCCATTTATCGTAACTCGTGCATGTTATTCTGGTACACAAAAGTATTCAACTATATGGACAGGAGATAACCAAAGTACTTGGGAACATCTTAGAATGTCATTACCAATGCTTATGAATTTAGGATTAAGTGGATTAGCATATTGCGGTACTGATGTAGGTGGATTTGGATTTGATTGTACTGGAGAGTTATTAAGTAGATGGGTGCAAGTTGGTACATTTACACCATTTTTTAGAAACCATTCTTCACTGGCAACTAGGGATCAGGAACCTTGGGCTTTTGATAGGGAAACAGAAGAAATAAATAGAAAATATATTAAATTAAGATATAAGTTTATTCCATATTTATATGATGCTTATAGAAAATGCGAGCTTGATGGTACACCAATATTTAAGCCATTATTATACAACTATCAATATGATAAAAACACTTATGAAATAAATGATGAGTTTTTATTTGGTGATAATATATTAGTAGCACCTGTAGTAGAGGCTGGTGCTAGGAAGAGGCTTGTATATTTACCTAAAGGTGATAGTTGGATAGATTATTGGACTAAGGATGAATTTACTGGTGGTCAGTATATCATAAAAGATGCACCGCTAGATACATGTCCTATTTATATAAAGTCTGGATCTATAATTCCTATTATGGAGGAAATGAACTATATAGGTGAAAAGGAAAATAATGTGCTTCATTTAGAAATCTATGGATCAAATAATGGGGTAGAGCATATGGCATATACTCATTATTGCGATGATGGTGAAAGCTTTAATTATAGAAATGGAGAGTATAATGAATATAGGATAGAAGTTTCAATGGAAGAGGAAATGAAGGTAAAACTAAATCTTATTCATGATGGATACAATAGAAAATATGAAAGCTATGACTATATGATTTTTTAATACTCTAAAAGGGAGCCTAGATAGTAAGGCTCCCTTTTAATATTGAAAATTATTATGTTTTTGATAAAGCTTCTAAAGCATAAGCTAAGTATAATTGTGTGCCAATAATCACTGATTTTTCATCTATATTAAACTTTTCACTATGGTTAGGGTGATCACAGCCAATTTCATCATTGCCACTACCTACAAAGGCAAAAGCACCAGGAATCTTTTTCTGATATATGGAAAAATCTTCTCCTAGCATTATAGGAGGAGTTTTAATGAAAGTATTGTCAGTAAAGATTTTTTTTGCACCATTAAGAGCGGTATTTACCACATTTATATCATTAATTACTGCTGGATGGGCAGAAGATTCATAGTCAATATTTACAGTAGCTCCGTAACTTAGGGCAGTAGCATAGCTAATACGCTCAATGGATGCTTTTATATGTTTAGCAGTGGAAACGGAAAAAGTACGTACTGTACCTTCAATAAAGGCTTTACTGGAAATAATATTATGAGTTGAGCCAGATTCAATATGGCCAACGGTTACTACGGCATTATCAAGAGGATCTATCTCACGGCTGATAATTGATTGGAGGTTCATGAGTATGGCAGCGCAAACTAAAGAAGCGTCAATGCATTGGTGAGGAGTGCCAGCATGTCCAGCTTTACCGTTTATATGAATGATGAATTTATCTGAGGCAGCCATTCTAGCACCAGATTCTATAGAGAGTTTTCCACAGTCTATGTCAGTAAATACATGTAGGCCAAATATTTCATCCACATTATCTAAATAACCATGTTCACATATTAGTTTTGCGCCTTTGGCATTTTCTTCAGAAGGTTGGAATATAAGAAGTACTTTTCCTGGAAGAAGATCTTCATATTTTTTTAATACGATGGCAGCACCTATAAGTGAAGCCATATGGGCATCATGACCACAAGCGTGCATAATTCCTTTATTAATTGAAGCATAAGGTACACCAGTATTTTCAGTTATTTTTAAACCATCCATATCACAGCGTAAGGCAATGGTTCTACCTTGATTATTACCGATGGAAGCAATTACTTCCGTTTTTACTTCATTTAAATATGGAACATTTATCTTCTTAAGTTCTTCTTGAATTTTTTTACTTGTTTTAAATTCTTGCATACTTAGTTCAGGATACATATGAAAATATTTCCTTAAGTTTTTAATATAGTTAGCAATAAGTTTTGTTTCAACTACAATATCAATCATTTTAAATTCCTCAAAAAATAATATACCTAATATATATATGCAATACCCATAAAAAAATCTTTTATAAGAAATAAGATAGGGTATATTGATAGATTATTAGTAGATGCAGTTATTTTTATTGTGCTATAATTGTGTATAAAATATAGAGGAATCGGGGTGAAATTTATGGATTTGAATGAAATGCTTGACCTTATATTACTATCAGGATCAAAGATAAGTAGAATTGAAGGAAAAAGGCTTTATCAAAATAAATTGGTAAGTGATATTAAAGGTAAGAAGATAGAAAGTATATATCATATATATGGAAAAGTTAAAGATGAAAAAATTGAGAAGTATTATAATGTTCACATAAAAGTTGACTTACCAAATAAAAAAATTTCAGGTGAAAATTGTAGTTGTGAGGATTTCTTAGATAATAAATATGTACATAGAGATTTTAAATGTAAGCATATGATGGCTGTGGCCTATAAATTTTATATGATAGCAAAAAAGAATGAAAAGAAAAAAGGTAGTAAGGAGCCTATAAAGATTGAAAAAGTTTCCCTTAAAATAGAGCCAAGGCTTAAAGCTATTAAGGAAAATGGTCATGAAAAGTATATTGCTCAGTTGTGGATTGGTGATAGTTCATTAGCACTTATGAAATCTATTAATGAGTTTATTTACTGCATGGAAAATAAGAGATTTTTAAGTCTTAATGATAATTTTGTGTATAATCCTCATAAACATATACTTAATGAAGAGGCAGAAAGAATCATCAGTTATATTAATAAAAATATAATCAGCAAAGATTCCAAGGGAAAAAGGATAATAGGAAGATACTTTGAAATTAAAGCAGAGGAGTTGAAAGAATTTTTAATGCTTTTAGAGGATAATAAAAGTATCATCTTTAATTATGATTATGTTAATTATAAGGCAGAAGTTATTAAGAAAGTGCTGCCAATGCATTTTAATATAAAGATTAAAGAAGGAAAAATATTAGTAACAACTACCAATAAGATGCCAATTCCTTTAAATGATTCTTTAGATGTATTTTTATATGACAGAAAAATATATGTTCCTACTAAAGAGCAAATCAAATTTTTAAAAGTAATCTATAAGCCGTTGATGGATAAAGGACAGGTTATGATTGCTAATAATGAGGAAAGTTTAGTGAAAATTTTAACAATTCTTTCTAATATAACAGAGGACATATCCTTAGGAGAAGGAGTTAAAAGATTAGTTAAAGGTTTAATAAAACCAGAATTTTATTTCATTAAGGCTAATGGTGAAATTTATTGCAAGGTAGATATAAATTATCCCGTAGGAAAAATAACATTGCTTGAAGACGTAAGTAAATTAAGTTTTATCCGTGACAAGATATATGAAGAAAAAATTGTTATGGAAATGGAAAAACTTAAATTTATTAAAGAGGCTAACAAATTTAAATTTATTGGGCAAGATGAAGATATATATGATTTGCTTTCAGTTAGATTTAAAGAACTTTTAAAAGAAGGTAAGGTATACCTGAACAATTCCTTTAAAGATATAAGACTTATTAAAGGAAAAGATTTAGACTATTCATTTATAGAAGAGGATGAAGGGTATTATTTTAAGGTAAAGGGTTTTACTATTAAAGAGCTAAATTCAGCTTTACATGATATGAAAAATAAAAAAGGATTTTATAAGACAAAAAATAATAACTATCTTGATTTAAAGGATAAAACAGTAATTAGAATATTAAATATCTTAGATAGTTTAGATATATCTGATGATAATATAACGATAGATAAAAATAAGATGCTTTATATAAATGAAAGCTTGAAAAATCAAGGAACAGCTTTTGATAAAGGTGAAGAGACCATAAAGGAAATTGATAAAGGCTTAAGTAATAGGAAACAGAGGGAAGTACCTGATGATTTAAATGCTAAACTTAGAAACTATCAAGTAGAAGGATTTAATTGGCTTAATGAAATTGCCAACTTGAAGGTTGGAGGAATATTAGCTGATGAAATGGGATTAGGAAAGACAATTCAAATAATAGCTTTTCTATTAAGTCAAAAAGGTAAAAAATCAATTGTTATCACACCCACATCTCTTATATATAACTGGCGAGATGAGTTTAATAAATTTGCACCAAACCTTAAAGTAGGAATAATTCATGGAGATAAAAAAATAGGTTAGCAATGATAGACGAAGACTTTGATGTCATTTTAACTACTTATGGTCTAATAAAGAGTGATTATGAATATTATAAGGAAAAAAAATTTCATTTTTGTATTATTGATGAGGCACAAAATATTAAAAATTCAAAGGCACAAAACACCAAGTATGTTAAGGCAATAAAAGCTGATTGTCGTATAGCATTAAGTGGAACTCCTATGGAAAATAATTTAATGGAATTATGGTCAATTTTTGACTATATTATGCCGGGTTATTTATTAAGTGAGGCAAAGTTTAAAGAGAAGTATCTTAAAGAAGATATGCATGAGGAGCTTAAAGAACTTATTAAGCCATTTATATTAAGAAGATTTAAAAAGGATGTAATTCAGGAACTGCCAAATAAAATAGAAAAGAAGTTTATGGTAGAAATGGGGAAAACTCAAAAGTCAGTTTATCAGTCCTATATAAAAGAAGTGAGGCAAAAGTTATATAGTGGAGAAGAAAATAAAATTACTGTATTTTCTTATCTAACTAATTTAAGGCAATTATGTTTAGATCCAGCACTTATTTTAGATGAATATGAAGGTAGAAGTGCTAAGATTGAAGCAGCCTTAAATATTGTAAATGGGGCAATTAGTGAAAATAGAAAGGTACTTATTTTTTCACAGTTTACATCTGTACTTAAGAAATTAGGTGGTGAATTATCATCAAAAAGCATAGGGTATTTATATTTAGATGGTAGCACAAAAGCTAATAAAAGAGTGAAGATGGTTAAGGAATTTAATGAAAGTGAGGATTTAAAAATTTTCCTAATTTCCTTAAAAGCAGGAGGTACTGGCCTTAACCTTACATCATCATATTTGGTGCTACATTTTGATCCTTGGTGGAATCCAGCCATTGAAGATCAAGCTACTGATAGGGCTCATAGAATTGGTCAGCAGAATATTGTTGAAGTAATCAAGCTTATAGCTAAAGATTCTGTGGAAGAAAATATCATAAGATTGCAAGAGGATAAGAGAGAGCATATTAATAAAGTCATAAGTGGTGAGGAAATAGGAAGTAATGTCATAGGAAAGCTTTCTAGAGATGAAATAATAGATTTA
Source organism: Clostridium sp. 29_15 (assembly GCF_001916075.1). Taxonomy (NCBI): domain Bacteria; kingdom Bacillati; phylum Bacillota; class Clostridia; order Eubacteriales; family Clostridiaceae; genus Clostridium; species Clostridium sp. 29_15. The sequence continues at coordinate 80,891 of NZ_MNRT01000015.1, read as the reverse complement.
TTCAGTTAATTCTAAATAATATAGATGCAATTTATATTTATTGACCAAAGAAAGAAAATAGTTTTAAATAGATTATGTAAAGAAGAGTTGGGAGGAAATGGTTATGGAATATAATGTGAATAGAGAATTTCTATTAAATACGTCAAATGAAATATTAAGTTTTAATAGTCCAACAGGATTTTGTTTTGAGATAATAGATAAAATTGAAGAGATGCTAAAACCTTATGGATATAATTTTCAAAGAACTAATAAAGGTTGTGCAGTTATAACAATACCAGGAGAAAGTAATGAGAGAGTTGTAGGGCTTTCTGTTCATGTGGATACTTTAGGAGCTATGGTTCGTTCAATAACAGGTAGCGGAACATTAAGATTCACTCTTTTAGGTGGACCTATAGTACCTACTTTAGATGGAGAATATTGTACTATTAAGTACAAGTCCTGCTGCCCATGTTTTTAAAGATGCCAGCACTAAAAAAAGAGATGATGAAAACATGGAAGTTAGAATTGATGAAGTGGTAAAATCAAAGGAAGATGTGGAGAAGCTAGGTATAGCACCAGGTGATTTTATCTTTATAGATCCAAAGACTACCATAACAGAATCAGGTTTTATTAAATCAAGGTTCATTGATGATAAGGGAAGCGTATCAGCACTTATAGCTATGATTGAAATGTTTAAAAGAGAAAATATAACTCCAAAGTATACTACCAAGATAGTTATTTCTACTTATGAAGAAGTAGGACATGGAGCAGCATATATACCAGCAGATATAACTGAAATGATTTCAGTGGATATGGGATGTATAGGAGAAGATTTAAGCTGTAGCGAATATGATGTTTCAATTTGTGCTAAAGATTCAAGTGGGCCATATGATTATAATATGGTAACGGAGCTTGTAAACTTAGCTAAGAAAAATAAATTAAACTATGCAGTGGATATTTATCCAATGTATGGTTCTGATGTTAGTGCTGCTTTAAGAGGTGGAAATGATATTAGAGGGGCATTAATTGGACCAGGAGTACATGCTTCCCATGGTATGGAAAGAACTCATGTTTCAGCTCTTGAGAATACAATCAAGCTATTAACAGCATATTTGGTTTAAGTAACAGAATAAAGTTATTATATTAAATGGTGGTGTGGATTTATGGAATGGTGCAAGGCACTTGTTGGACCAGTTGTAACTATAGTAGGGTTTTTTATTAATTATAATTACACTAAAAAGATGGTAAAGAACGAAATTGCAAAAAAGCAAATTAATATGAGTATCGACAATTTGAAAGATATTCCTAGTGATTTATTAAACATTTTAGATGATTATAAAGAAGTATCATTGTCCAATACATTTAAAAATGGAAGTTGGGAAAATAAAAGATTGATAGATGAAAAGCGTGACAAAACTTTTAATAAAATATTTACTTATGGAAGTAATGATGCAACTAGAATATGCACAGAATTACAAGTGTTTTCTAATAACGTCGATAAGCAGTTTGTTGAAAAAATATTTGTTTATTATATATTATTATTTTGCCAAGTAAAATACGATTTAACAGGGATTAAAACTAATCCAGATCATTGGTATAAATGTAAACTGTATAAGGCTTATATATGTGACGAGGGCAGAAAATATAAAGATGCAAATAATGAAATTGTAAGGCAATTATCATTACCAGAGTTTTTGATTGTAAAGTAAAGTATACTGTATTTTTACAGTATACTTTCTAGTTTAGATGAATAATATTAATTATAAATAGGTTAATTACTAATATTTCAAGTTTAAATAATGGAGTGATATTATAGAAATAGAAAAGGTTGTAGAACTTATAAAGAATACAGATGAGAAATGTCCAGTTAAAATGGCGTATAAAAATAATCATAGATATTGTCATGATTTTATATATGATTAGAAGATTTAAAGATGTTCTGTCAGACTAGAAGTAAAGTGCCCTAATCTAGAAAAAAGATTAAATAGTCAAGATGAAGATGCATTGAAAATTTTTTGTGAGGATAGGATACTAGACTTTAAAGAGGTTATTGATGATTTAACCAATATTATTTATCCACAGATACAAGAAAGCAATTACTGTGGAGTGGAAGTGAAAAAACTCTTATTTTAATATATTAGCATTTTCTTTAAGATTATCATAAGATTTAGATTAATGGTATTTGTATATATTTAGGAATGATGGGGGTTTTACGGATAATTCATTCATAAGTGAAAGTTATGATAATGTTCACACAATACTTCTTACAATACCAATATGCAAGCATATAGAATTGGATAAATATGATGATATAAATATATGGAACTTAGAGAAAACAACAAATATATTATTTCTAAATCCTAAAAATGAACAGTCCGTAATTGGAGAGTATTATATAAAATATGAAATATATATATTTGGGGATAGTACACGTAAATTTCTTTGTTTTCTACAGAGTCAAGATATACAGTTTAGTGAACAATGGAAAAAATACAAATCTTAATGATGAGTTTATACGAAAACTAAAATATATAGAATTTGAAAATAATGACATGAAAATTATAACAAGAGTTTACAGTTATCTAAACAAATAATTGGAGAAATACACATGATGAATAATATAGAATACATAAACGGTTTAAAGATAGATTGGAATTTATATAAAGGGGCTACAAGTGGAAATAATGCAAATAAATCTAAATCTGGATTTGTTGATTTTATTATTAAAGTTAATGAAGTTGGATTTGAGTTAGTTAGTGAATATAAAAACGCTACAAGTGAAGTTGAAATTAAACATAATAATGTACTAATAAAAAGAACTCCAGCTAAATTTAAAGGACGTAGCTATAACCAAATAAAATATTTTTTACATAGGGCTATAGAAAATGGAGACAAATTTATAGAGTTTGTTGGAGTTGATGGAAAAAACTCATTAATAGCTAAAATAGAAACTGTAGATGGTGGTATTATTGAAATATCAATTGAAAAATATAATAACTTTATTGAGACTAGAGATAGTTTTTTTAAAAAAGCTAAAAGTGTAGATGCAGAAATTATAACTCCATATTTAGGAGCTTTTGAAAAGATAACATTAAAAATAGATAGTATTGTTTTAAAAGACAGAACCCCTTCAGAATTTACATCACAAACAATAAAATCAATTAATAAATTTAAGTTAGATTTAATTGAAAATAAGGATAAATTTATTGAATTTAATGGAGCTTCTGAAAATAATGTATTAATAGCTAAAATAGAAACTAGAGATGGTGGAATTATTGAAAAGTCTATTAGTGTATATAGTAAATTTTATAATGCTAGAGAAAAGTTTGAGAAGTTGCTTGAAGAGTTTGGAGTACAAGCATTAACTCCATATTTAGGAAGTATGGAAAAAATATTATTAAAATGGGACGATGCTATTATAGAAACAACTCCTAGCGACTTTAAAATAAAAACACTAAAGAGTGCATTAGTTAATATTAAAAAATGTGAAGTTGAGGGAGATAAGTTTATTAAATTCTCTAAATATATTATAAATGGATTATATATGATTATTAAAGAAGGCAGATTTAATGAAGAAGTAGAAGTTTATATAGGAAATTATAATGATTTTATAAAATCAAGAAAGGATACTTATGATTATTGCAAAGAAAATAATATAGAAGTATTAAGTCCGTATATTGGTAGTGATAAAAAGATATTATTTGATTTTAATTGTGGTCATAGCTTAAATTGGGCAATTCCTCCCAACTTAAAGAAAGGAGCAAGATGTCCTATTTGTTCAGAGAGTAGGGGTGAGAAAATAATAAGAGAATATTGTGATAAAAATAATATTAAATATGACACTCAAAAAACATTCCAGGGAATGAGAGGTAATAGAGAACTGAAGTGTGATATTTTCATTCCTGAATATAACTTAGTAATTGAATATGATGGAGAGCAACATTATAGACCAGTTGATTTTGCTAGTAATGGTGAAAAGTGGGCTTTAGAGGAATTTAAAAAAATTCAAAAAAAGAATACCTTACTGGGAAAAAGACAATATTGATGGCATATTAGATAAGTATTTTAGTGAAGCACACAATAAATAGTTTATAGATTTAGGATTAATAGCTGAAAAATAAATATCTTTTAATGCATAAGGAGCTGATTATCAGTTTTTTTTACATTTTAAGAATAGTGTACGGATAATAAATTAGTATTACAAATATATATAACCAAGGAGATTTAAAATTGATAGAATTAATAACACAATAGCAAGACTTTATGAGAAAGTAGTTGAAGTAAGAAAAGATATTGATAAGAGTGAAAAGAATTTAATAGCAGTAGAAGAAGACTATGGAGATTTATATTTAATTTATGATTATAAGTAAGGTTGGATTATTCCAGCCTTATTTTTTTACAAATATATAACCAAGGAGTAGAGATAATGCCTAAAGAAACAGAACAACTAATGACAAAAACTATAAGTATAAGAATGAGTAGTGAAGAGTATGAGATACTTAAAGATTACTGCTGGGATAATAGAATATTATTTTTCAACTGTTAAGTTTACATTTACTAAACTTAGTAAAGAGAGAGAGGATTAGAAATAGTTTGCAGAAAAACTGATTAAAAAGAAGAAATTTAGGGAAAAACTCATAAGACTTTAGTTGAGAGTGCTATTAAAAGAAAAAAAATTCAATCAGGAAGAAAGTATAATAGCATTAAGTGAAGCTAGCGTTATGAAAGAAGGATTTACTGATAAGAAGTTTGTAAATTATATTTATGCTTATGAAGATTATATGCAAAGAATAAATATAATGTTAAAAACTATGTGCAAATGCATTATAATTTTAAAGTAAAAGCACCATTTTATAAAGAAATGCAAAGGTCTGTAGAAGAAGCATTAAAGGAATGGGATAAGAAGGAATAAAGAAAAAATTATAATATCATAAGATAAAATTAAGTAGCGGAAGTAATCTCAAACCGCTGCTTTTATAGTGTTTTAGGGAATTAATCATAGGAAAAATTGACAATGAGGCAAATATGATTATGATGGATGTAAAAAGTATATGGAAATTCAATATATGTATTGAAAAATGTGTATAGAATTTTATTGGGAAAAATTTGACAAAGTATTATTCATAATGTAATATGAGTTATATAATACTACATAAAAGGGAGGAGAAAACTTTGAGTGCGTTAAAATTAGAGGTAAAAGGTTTAAAGAAGGTTTTTGGCGAAACTGAAGTTCTACATGGAATATCTTTTACAGTAGAAAGTGGAAAAGCCTTAGGGTTATTAGGAAGAAATGGTGCAGGTAAAACCACAACAATTCGTATATTGATGGATGTTTTCAGAGCAAATAGCGGTGAAATATTAATAAATGGGAAAAAATTCAAACCATTGGATTATAAGATAGGATATCTGCCAGAAGAAAGAGGTTTATATCCTAAAAGAAAGGTTGCAGAACAAATAATTTATCTTGCTACTTTAAGAGGATTATCTAAAAAGGAAGCAAAAGAAAATACTTATAAGTGGCTTAAAAAATTAGGTGTAGAAGAGTATGCAGATAGAAAATTAGATACATTATCAAAAGGTAATCAACAAAAAGTGCAATTGGCTCAGACACTGGTAGCTAATCCAGAAATAGTAATACTTGATGAACCTTTCAGTGGACTAGATCCTGTTAATTCACAAATATTGAAAGATTGTATCAATGAACTTATTGCAGATAATAAGTTAGTAATTTTCTCAAGCCATCAAATGAGCTATGTAGAAGAGTTTTGTGAAGACATTGCCATAGTTAATAAGGGAGAAATTATTCTAAGTGGTAACCTAAAGGACATAAAAAAGAAATTTGGTGAAAATAGGCTTGTATTAAGTGCTTGCAACTATTCATTAGAGAAATTAAAGGAAGTTTGTGAAAATAACTTTTCAGAGCTTGTTGACGTAAATGAAGTTAAAAAGGAATTCATTGTATTGGAATTGAAGAAAGATATAAGTAAGAAACAGCTACTTTTAGCACTTATAAATAGTGGAGTAGATATAGAAAAGTTTGGTGAATATGAGCCTACCCTTACTGATATATTTGTTTTGAAAGCAGGTGATAATAATGAATAATTTTTTTAAGGTAGTAGGATTTGAATTAAACAATTATTTTAAAAGTAAGGCATATATACTGACAACAGTTTTAATTACAGCTTTTTTGATAGTAGGAATATGTCTACCATCAATGGTAGATTTATCAGGTATTATTCCACAGCTAGCTACAGAAGAAAAAGCTGAAGAAGATGAAAAAGCAAAGTCAGAGGAAGATAAAAGTAAATATGCCATTTATGATGAAAATAATATAATAGATATGGAGTATTTAAAGAGTTTTTATCCAAATTCAGAATGGCAAACAGCAAGTAGTAATGATGAATTGGAAAAATTAGTGAAAGATGGACAAGTTGAAGGTGGATTTGAAGTTGAAAGCCTTACAAAGTATACATACTTTGTAAAAAATAAAGGATTACATGATTCAGAACAAGCTGTTTTTGATCAAGCTTTAGGGTATATGTATAAGCAACAAGCTATAAGTGAAAAAGGTCTTGATTTTAATGAAATAGATGCAATATATAATATGCCAATAGAATCAAATGTTAATGTTCTTGGAAAAGATAGTTCAGAAAACTACTTCTATGCTTATATATTAGTGTTTGTTTTATACTTTATGATAATCATGTATGGACAGCTTATAGCAACATCAGTTGCTTCAGAAAAAAGCAGCCGTGCTATGGAAATATTAGTAACAAGTACATCAACAAATAGCTTGATTTTTGGGAAGGTAATTGCAGGTACTATCGCCAGTGTTATTCAAGTAGGAGTAATGCTTGGGGGTGGAGTTATTACTTATAAAGTCAATGGAGTAGCTTGGAATGGGTTATTAGATAACTTTCTTGCTATACCAGCAAATATAGTACTAACATTTGCAGTCTTTGGGCTTATAGGATATATATTCTATGCATTTATTTATGCAGCATTAGGTGCGCTTGTATCAAAAACAGAGGATATTGGTAAGAGTATTGGAAGTATCAACTTTGTATTTGTGATTGGATTCTTTATTGCTTTATTTGGATTAATGAATCCTGATAATGTAATTGTTAAGGTGGCATCATATGTTCCATTTACTTCATGTATGACTATAGTTACTCGTGTAGCTCTAGGATCTATTTCAATAATGGAAATGATAGTTTCAGCATTGATTTTAATAGTATCAACTTTATTAGTTGGAGTATTAGCATCAAAAATATATAGAATGGGTACTTTAAGATATGGTAATCCTATAAAATTAACTCATGCAATAAAATCTTTAAGAAAAAAAGAGGATTAATATAATATATAGGATAGCCTTTTAGGCTATCTTATATTTTGTAAATAAAATTAGATAAATATATTTACAAAATGTAAAATATGTATTATTATGGAATGGTAATAAGTTATGTTTTTTTATTAGGTATATAGGGGCATCGTTCAACGGTAGGACAACGGATTCTGACTCCGTCAATGTTGGTTCGATTCCGACTGCCCCCGCCAAGAGCTTATATAAAAAAGATGGGAAAGCTTTTTATTAAAGTTTTTCCATCTTTTTTATTTATATATTAAGTAAAAGGGAGGTTATCAAGTTATTATAAATCTGACAATCTACCTTTAGATTTAAGGTGTGCTATTAATTTTTCGGGATCATTCATTACTAGTTCCTCTGGCATTTGTATTTCCTTTAAAAGCTCAATTCCTTTATTAAATACCCCTATGCATGTGTTAATATGAGCATCAGAAGTTAAAATTACCTTTGTGCCTATTTCTTTGCAAAGAAGGGCAACTTTTTTGCAGTTTACATCACTACCAATTCTTGATGAACCAAGTAATGAACTATTATTTATTTCAATCATAATGTCTTTTTCTTTAGCTTTTTTTATTATGGCTTCATAATTCAGCTGATAGTTAGGATTTCCTAGATGTCCTAGGATTTCTACTTTATCATATTTATCCATAACATTTAATATGGCTAATGTATTTTCTTCCCTTGATCTAGGTTTGAATACAGGTTCATGGAATGAAGCAATCATATAATCAAGATTTTTTGATGCTTCATCTGACATATCTAATGAACCTTCAATGTCTAATATATTGGCTTCACAACCTTTTAAGATGGTAACTCCGTTTATAACTCTAGGAACAACCTTTAAGTTACCAAAGTACCAATAGTGTGGAGCACCAGGCATAGAAGGTGCATGTTCAGAAGTACCTAAAACTTTTATACCTTTTTCTGCACAATAATTTATATTTTCTAATAATGTTGTATATGCATGCCCACTAACTATACTATGGGTATGTAAATCAGATAAATATTTCATATAATTCTCCTTAAAATATTAAATATATTAATATACTTATATAACTTAGTATAGTTGGAAAAAGAAGTTTAATCAACTATTGTTAAGAATATCTTAAAATATTTAGAGAAAGTTTAACAAAAAATATAAATTATACACTCAAAGCTGGTAGAAATATAGTTTCTCCTAAAGGAAGCACATTATTTGGAAGCTCATTTAAATCAATGATAAAGTTCATAAAATTATCTATATCATAATTTTTATAATAAGTATCTCTTATCTTATACCAGGAATCCCCTTCCTTAATTTTATATAAAGTACCACTTACAAAAGTACTTTCAGGTATTTTTAATGTATTTCCAATGGTTAGCTCTTCAGGGTTGGTAATATTATTAATAAGAGTAACCAAATTTATGCTGGTGTTTAAATTGCAGTAAGTATTATATTTGCTACATATAGAAGTTAGTGTATCGCCTTCTTTAATTGTATAGTTTACACAACTAAGTGATGAGGCAAAATCATTTAGTGAAAGGTAAGTCATATTAGCTGTTACTGTTGAAGCTGAAGAACCAGTGGTACTTGCTTCAGAATCAGTGGTAGTGGGTTCAGTATTCTTATTGCTGCTATTATTTTTAGAACCATTAGAATTTGAACTATTATTGGAAACATTAGTATCAGTATCATTACTTCCACTAGTACTGGTAGATGAAGTGTTTTTTATAAGCGATTTATCACTATAATTAAAGTAAAGAAAAGCTGGTATACTTATTATTAAGACTATGACAATTCCAATAATTATTTTAGTATGTTTCATTTTTCTCCCTCCTTCAATAAATTTATCTACAAGTATATCCAAAAGTATTTTAAAATATTCAAGTAAAATATTTACTCTTGACATAAAATATATTTAGTTAAAGAGAAGAAAATAAAGAATTTATTGTAAAAAATATACAAAAATGATAATATAATATTATAAAATAATTATAAAAATTAATTTTTTGAGAATAATAAATAAAAGAGTAAGTTAATAGTAAATTGCGATGAAAAGGAAGAGTATTATAAAAATACAGTTTACAGAGAGGAAATGACTTGGCTGAAATCATTTCTAAATATGATTTATAAGAAGACTATCCTTGAGCTATGGTTTAGTATCATATGAGAAATGCCATCGGCAACGCCGTTATAAAAATAAGATGAATTAAATTTTAATTTAATTTGGGTGGAACCACGGATATAAGCATTCGTCCCATTTGTTTGGGATGGATGTTTTTTATATTTATTAAACAAAAGAAAGTAATAAAAGTTATAACAATATAAAAGAAAATAAAGGTAAAGAGAATTTTGTAAAAAGAAAGGAAGTGAAAAATAATAGTTATCATTATTTTCGGTAGCTATTATATAGATTATGATAAAAGTAAAATTAATTGATGGATGTATGAAAGAAATAGAGGAAGGTAGCAATGGTTATTCTCTAGCAGCATCAATAAGTAAAAAACTTGCTAAGGAAGCAATAGCTGCAAAAATTAACGGTAAGTTAGTAGATTTAAATCATGGCCTTAAAAATGATGATAAAGTGGAAATAATTACAGCAGATAGTGAAGATGGTATAGAAATAATTAGGCACTCTACTGCTCATGTAATGGCTCAGGCGGTAAAAAGAATTTATGGTAATGTAAAACTTGCTATAGGACCTACTATTAAAAATGGGTTTTATTATGATTTTGATTTAGATATATCACTTACTCAGGATGATCTTAAAAAGATAGAAGATGAAATGAATAAAATAATAAATGAGGATTTAAAGTTTAAGAGAGATGATGTTTCAAAGGAAGAAGCTTTAAAGATTATGAGTGAAAAAGGCGAGTATTATAAAGTTGAGCTTATTAATGCTCTTGATGAAAGTGAAAAGATTTCTTTATATGAGCAGGGAGATTTTACAGATCTTTGTAGAGGACCACATATTCCATCTACAAAGTTTATTAAAGCCTTTAAGCTTACTTCTGTTGCAGGAGCATATTGGAGAGGCAGTGAAAAAAATAAGATGCTGCAAAGAATTTATGGAGTGGCATTTTCATCTAAAAAGGAATTAGAGAAATATTTAAATATGATAGAAGAGGCTAAGAAAAGGGATCATAGAAAGCTTGGCAGAGAGTTAAAGCTTTTTGAAATAATGGATGAAGGGCCTGGATTCCCATTTTTCTTACCAAAGGGAGTTATATTAAAGAACATCTTAATTGATTATTGGAGAAAACTTCATAATGAAGCAGGATACGTTGAAATAGAAACTCCTATAATGCTTAACAAAGAGCTTTGGATTAGATCAGGACATTGGGATCATTATAAAGAAAACATGTATACTTCCATGATTGATAACAAAGAATTTGCTTTAAAACCAATGAATTGTCCAGGAGGAATGCTTGTTTATAAGAGTGAAGGGCATTCATATAGAGATTTACCACTTAGAGTAGGAGAACTTGGAAGGGTTCATAGACATGAGATTTCAGGAGCATTGCATGGGCTTATGAGAGTAAGAGCTTTTACTCAGGATGATGCACATATATTTATGTTACCTGAACAAATAAAATCTGAAATTCTCGGAGTAATAAAGCTTATTGATGAAGTGTATGACACATTAGGATTTAAATACAATGTAGAGCTTTCAACTAGGCCGGAAGACTCCATGGGAAGTGATGAAGAATGGAATATGGCAGAACGATCATTAAAAGAAGCACTAGATGAAGGTGGACTAGATTATAAGATTAATGAAGGAGATGGAGCTTTTTATGGACCTAAGATAGACTTTCATATTGAAGATAGCTTAGGCAGAAGCTGGCAATGTGGAACTATCCAGCTTGATTTTCAATTACCACAAAGATTTGAACTGGAATATATAGGCAGCGATGGAGAAAAGCATAGACCAATAGTTATTCATAGAGTAATCTTTGGAAGTATTGAAAGATTTATTGGTATCCTAATTGAACATTTTGCAGGAAAATTTCCAGTATGGATTTCACCTATACAGGTAAAGGTTCTACCAATTTCCGATAGTTTTATGGAATATGGCCATGAAGTTATTGATAAATTAAGAAAATATGGTATAAGATGTGAAATAGATAATAGAAGTGAAAAGATAGGTTATAAGATTAGGGAAGCAAGAAATGAAAGAGTACCTTATATGATTATTGTAGGTGAAAAAGAGAAAAATCATGGAAATATTTCTTTAAGAAGTAGGGATATGGGAGAGGAGGGAAGCACATCACTAGAAGAATTTATTACAAGAGTGTTAAAAGAAGACCAGGAAAAGAAATAATATTAAATTAATTTAAGATAATGAAAAATAGGGGGATTTTATGAAGGTTGTTGATATGCACTGTGATACTATAGGTGCAATATTTGAAAAAAGGAGTAAGGGAATAGTCTGTAATTTAAGGAAGAATGATTTACACCTTGATATAAATAAGATGGAACAAGGAAATTATCTTATGCAGAATTTTGCCATGTTTATCGATTTTAGAAGATATAAAAATACTTATAAGACATTATTGGAGATGATAGAGTGCTATGATAAGGAAATATCAGATAATGGAGATAAGATTGCTAAAGTTTTAAAATATGAAGATATTGTAGTAAATGAAGCAAATGGAAAAATATCAAGCCTTTTGACATTAGAAGAAGGTGGAGCAATAGAAGGAAGTCTAGAAAATTTGCAGCATATATATAAAAGAGGTATTAGAATGATTACTCTTAATTGGAATTATCCCAATGGAATAGGATATCCCAACGTGAAAATTAATGTTGATAAAAAGGGAGAGATAATTGGTAAGCCAGACTTCACTAAGCCAGATAAGAATAATGGCCTTACATCATGGGGATTTGAATTATTAGAAGCTATGGAGTATTTAGGAATAATACCAGATGTATCACATTTATCAGATGCAGGTTTTTATGATGTTTTAAAGCATAGCAAAAAGCCTTTCGTAGCAAGTCATAGTAATGCAAGAAGCATTTGTAACCATGTGAGGAATATGGATGATGAGATGATTAAGCAATTGGCTCATAAAGGTGGAGTTATGGGAATAAATTTTTGTGCTGACTTTATATCCTCAGAAAAGAATGGTTATACTTTTGGAACTATAAGTGATACCATCGAGCATATAAAATACATAAGAAATATTGCTGGAATTGATTGTATTGGTTTAGGTTCTGATTATGATGGAATACCAGGAAACATTGAAATGAAAGACTGTTCATATATGCCAATGTTGGCAGATGAACTATTAAAGCATAAATTTACTTATGATGAAGTGGAAAAGATATTTTTTAAAAATGTCTTAAGACTTTATAAAGAATTATTATAATTAGCATGACTTTATGAAATATTATATGAAAAATTATTTAAAATCAAAGAGGATTTTCTTGTAGATAAGAAAATATAATGAGACATGGAAGGCTTTCATCACTTTAAAATAGAAAGGGGAGTACGAAAGCAGCACATGTCTCATATTTTTCATTTGCTTAGTGTTATTTATTTTGTTTTCTCCAATGACGAGGAGAGATACCTAAAATCGTTTTAAAGGCACGAGAAAAATGTAGTTGATTTTCATAACTAACGGCTTTTCCTATATCTGCTATAGATAAGTCTGTTAACTTTAATAATTCAGTGGCCTTTACCATTCTATAATTCATTAAAAATTCTTGGGGGCTTTTACCTACGTTCTTTTTAAAAATTTTTCCTAAATAACTACGGTTAATTCCACATACTTCAGCAATTTCTTCAATTGAAATATCATTTTGAAAGTTTTGTTCTATAAAATTAATCGCTTCTTTAATATAGTAGTCACTCATCTTGCTTGTTTCAAAGAGACGTTTAGATTTTGAAGAACGAGTAAAATAGTCCCAAAATAGAAATAAGTGTCCAATGAGATGAAAAGGAGTTTCCTTTGGATGTTGTACAATATATAGCATTTCATTGAACATTGATTCTCTTAAATATGTTGATTTATCATTATAAATAGGATTATCTAAGGACAAGTCAGTTAAATTAAGAGCCTCTTTAACTCTTAAACCATCAAACTCAAGCCATGTATACTCCCAAGGATCTTCATTATCAGCAATATAAGTTGTAATTTGTTTAGGAAAAATTAAAAAGCCTTGTCCGCTTTTAATTTGATAAGTTTGAGTAACTCCTTTGGAATCATTTGCCATAAGTGTTCCACTGCCTGAAATTACATAATGAAATAAATAATGATTTCGTGAACTTGGACCGAAAGAGTGAGCAGGAGAACAATGTTCCCAGCCGTATTGATATAATCCTAAGTCAATAAAATTTTTATTTGGAAATATGGAAAATAAAATATCCTCCATGTTATTGCCTCCTTAAATGGGTAATAATTAAATATATACCAAAATGATACATTAATTTAAAGTATAACATAAAATAACTCATTTTGGTATAAATTATCTAAAATGTAGATATTCATAAGTCACATAGTGGTATGTTAAAATAAAATCATAAAGAAAAAATGTATAAAAGAGGTAAAAATATAATGGAAGGAGAGTAAATATGGCAAGAAAGAAAATAGCAATTTTAGGAATGTTATTGGGAACTACTGCATTTATAGGATGTGGACAAGAAATTAGCAATAATGTAATTGAAGTAGAAATGGTATCATATAAACCAGAAGCTGTAGCTGCTTTTGAAGAAATTCAAAACAAATTTAATGAATCACATGATAATATTCATTTAACAATTAATTCACCTAATGAGGCTATGACAATTTTAAAGACAAGATTTATCAAAGAAGATTATCCAGATATTGTTGCAATTGGAGGTGATGTAAACTATTCCAATTTTTTAGATGCTGATTTATTTATGGATGTATCAGATTTTGAAGGAGTTAAGAATATAAAACAGTCTTATCTTGATATGGAAAAAGAACTAGAATTTACCCCGCATGAAGGTATATATGGCTTACCTTATGCAGCTAATGCAGCAGGAATTTTATATAATGAGGATATGTTTGTAGAACATGGATGGGAAATACCAGAAACATGGGATGAATTTATAGCTTTATGTGACACAATAGAAGAGGAAGGTATAGTACCAATCTATTTAGGTTTTAAAGATACATGGACATGCCTTGCACCATGGAATGCTTTGGCAGTTGGATTAACAGATTCAGATGTATATAATCAGGTAAATAAGGGAAACACCACTTTTGAAAAAGAATATAAAGAAGTTGCTGAAAAAATGAAGATGCTGCTAAATTATGCTGAACCAAATCCATATGCTTATAGTTATAATGATGCATGTACAGCATTTGCAAGAGGTGAGGCAGCAATGTATACCATTGGAAGTTATGCAGTACCACAAATTAAATCAGTAAATCCGGATATGAATATTAATTCATTTACATTTCCAGCCAATGAATCAAAGGAAGACAATGTACTTAATTCAGGTATTGATCTTAACTTTGCTGTTATGAAAGAAAGCAGTGAGAAAAAAGAGGCAATTTATGAAGTATTAAGTTTTTTATATGAAGATGAAACTATTCAGATTTATTTAGATGATCAAGGAGGAATCACTTGTAAGGAAGGAAATTTCAAGGTTCCTAATGAGATTGGGGGCATGAGAGAGTATATAGAAGCTGGAAAAGTAGCAGATTTTCATGATCATCATTATCCAAGTGAGATGAGTGTAGATGCATTAATTCAGACTTTCTTAATGGATGAAAGCGATGAAGCTGTGGAAACTTTCTTAAAACGTTTTGATTCTGAATGGGAAAGATATAATAGAGATTTAATAAGAAAAGTAAAAGAGTATTATAAGGAGGAGCATAATGAAGAATAAAATGACAAATAAAGAAAAAACATTCTTAGCAATTATTATACCTGTTGTAATCCTTTTCTTTATATTTAATACATTACCGATGATTAAGGGATTTATATATAGTTTGACAAATTATAAGGGATATGGTTCTTACCAGTTTGTAGGATTTAGAAATTATATAGATTTATTTTCAGATGTCAGAGTAGGAAAAAGTTATTTATTTACTTTTAAGTATGCCTTAGTAGGAACAGTTCTTGTAAATGTTTTAAGTATTATTATGGCCTTAGCATTAAATGCACAAATTCGTTTTAAAAGTGCGTTAAGAGGAATATATTTTGTACCTAATATTTTAGGGGGACTTGTAGTTGGATATATATTTAGTTTCTTTTTTACTTATATATTGCCTGCAGTAGGAGATACATTTAATATTTCATGGCTACAGAATAGTATTTTAGCAAGTGAAAAATATGCATGGATTGCAGTAATAGTTGTAGGAGTATGGCAGGCTGTAGCAATGAATACAATAATTTATATTTCAGGTTTACAAACAGTACCTGAGGAGGTATATGAAGCATCTATGTTAGATGGAGTAAACAAATGGCAACAATTTTGGAAGGTTACTTTTCCTTTAATAATGCCTTTTGTAACAATAAATTTAGTGCTTAGCACAAAAAATATGCTGATGGTCTTTGATCAAATTATGTCTTTAACAAAAGGTGGACCAGCACAGAGCACCGAATCTATATCTTATTTGATTTATCAAAATGGTATGTCAGGTGGGCAATTTGGATTCCAAAGTGCCAATGCAGTGATATTCTTTTTAATTATTGTGGGTATATCACTATTTCAAATGACTGTATTAAATAAAAAGGAGGAGCAACTATAATGAAAAAGATAGGAAAGACAAACTGGCTATTAACCGGTGTACTTATTTTAGGAACTATAACAGTATTCTTCCCTTTATATATGGCATTGATTATTGCTTTTAAGAAACCTAGTGAAATGACTAATGATGTGGCAGGTTCGCTAACACTTCCTGAAAAATTTAGTTTTAGTAACTTTAGTAAGGCCATGGAAGTAACAGATTTTTGGCACTCTTTATTCAACAGTCTTCTGATTACAGTTGTAACTATTATCTTGGCAATATTAATTCACAGTATTGCTGGATATGTTATAGGAAGAAGTATGAATAAGAAAAAGGGGTATAAATTAACATATTTTTATATAGTAAGTGGTATGTTTGTTCCTTTTTCAATCTTAATGATGCCTCTCGTAAAACAAACAGCTCAAATGCATTTAGGAAATCGTGCTGGCGTTATTATTCTTTATTTAGTATTTTATATGCCAATGAATATATTGCTTTATTCAGGATATATGAAGAATATTCCTACAGCTCTTGAAGAAGCAGCGGAAATAGATGGAGCTACTACTTGGAAAACTTATTGGAAAGTTATTTTTCCAATGATGATGCCTATGCATGCAACAGTAGCAATATTAACAGCTCTTGGAACATGGAATGATGTGATGACTCCATTAGTTATTATGTCAGGGACAGGCGAAAATACTCTTCCATTAGCACAATTAAATTTCCAAACACAATTTGGTACAAATTATAATTTAGCATTTGCATCATATATATTAGCCTTAATTCCAATTTTAATTTTCTATATAATTTGTCAAAAACAAATTTTAAATGGAGTTGCTAATGGTGCAGTAAAAGGATAAAGGAGAAGTAATATATGAAACTTAAAAATGAAATTATGTTGATAACTTATGCTGATAGCTTAGGAAAAAATTTAAAGGATTTGCACACGGTATTAGATAAGTATTATAAAGAAGCAGTGGGAGGAGTACACATTCTTCCTTTCTTTCCTTCTTCGGCAGATAGAGGTTTTGCACCAATGTGTTATGATAAAGTTGATGAAGCATTTGGAAATTATAATGATATTGAAAAAATTGGAAAAGACTATTATTTTTTTTGCACCAGGGATTCCACAAATATATTATGTGGGAATGTTAGCTGGTGAAAATGATTTAGAGCTTATGGAAAGAACAAAAAATGGACGTGATATTAATAGACATTATTATTCGTTAGAAGAAATAGAAGTTGAGCAAGAGAGACCTGTTGTAAGAAAGTTAAAAGAATTAATGGAATTAAGAAACAATCATCCAGCCTTTAATTTAGATGGAGATATTAAGATTCAGTGTGAAGGCTCAAAAATGAGAATTACTAGATCTTATAATGCTGATAAAATTGTACTTGTAGCAGATTTAATGAACTATGAATTTGAAATTCAATAAGTAGTAAGGGAGAAAGATATATGGCTATTAAAATAGAGAATAGATTATTTCAAATTGAAACAGAGCATACGTCATATCAAATGAAGGTAGATAAGTATGGCGTATTAACCCATCTTTGGTATGGTGCAAAAACTGAATGTTCTATGGATTATTTATTAGATTATCCAGATGTGGGTTTCTCTGGCAATATATATGAAGCAGAAAATCAAAGAACTTATTCACTAAATACATTACCACAGGAATATTCAACTAGCGGTGTTGGGGATTTTCGTATACCAGCTATTACTGTGACCCATGATGATGGTAGTAGGGCGTTAGATTTAAGATACAGTGGGCATAAAATAAGTAGAGGAAAATATAATATTGATGGTTTACCAGCTGTATATGCAACGGAAGAAGAGGCCGAAACTTTAGAAATAGTGATGGAAGATACAGCTACTAATATTGAAGTAATATTAATGTATGGAGTTCTACCAAAGAAGGATATTATTACAAGAAGTACGGTAATAATCAATAATGGAACTACACCAATTACCATAAATAAGGCTCATAGTTTATGCCTTGATTTACCAGAGGGAAACTGGCAAAGCATTCATTTCCATGGAAGACATGCTATGGAACGTCAAATGGAAAGATGTGAGCTAATTCATGGCATTGAAGAATTCAGTAGTAGCAGGGGAACATCAAGCCATCAGCAAAATCCAACTATTCTTTTATGTGAAAAAGAATGTACAGAAACAAGTGGATTTTGTGTAGGAGCAGCCTTAATGTATAGTGGTGGTTTCCAAACACAAATTGAAAAAGATCAATTAAAGCAAGTTCGTGTTGTAATGGGGATAAATCCTGAAACATTTTCTTGGAAGTTAAATGCCAGTGAAAGATTTAATACACCAGAAGTGATATTATCTTGTTCAATGGAAGGAACAGCTAAATTATCACAGCAATTCCATAAGATAATTAGACATAATGTATGCAGAGGAAAATATCAGTTATCTCAAAGACCAATCTTAATTAATAACTGGGAAGCAACTTATTTTGATTTTGATGAAAAGAAAATATTGGATATTGCTAAAGAAGCTTCAAAAATTGGTATTGATATGTTTGTTTTAGATGACGGATGGTTTGGTAAACGAGATTCAGACAATTCAGGCCTAGGTGATTGGTATGTCAATGAAAACAAGATTAAAGGTGGTTTAGCTACTTTAATTTCTAAAATTAATGATTTAGGAATGAAATTTGGTATTTGGTTTGAGCCAGAAATGGTTTCAGAAGATAGTAATTTATATAGAGAACATCCGGAATGGGCCATTAAGATACCAGGAAGAAATCCTATGAGAAGTAGATATCAATTGGTTCTTGATATGTCAAATCCAGAGGTAATTGAATATTTATATAATTCTATTAGTGATATATTAAAAAACAATAATATTGAATATGTAAAATGGGATATGAATAGAAGTATTAGTGATTGGTATAGTACTTGTTTACCAAGCAGTAGACAAGGTGAGCAGCCTCACAGATATATACTTGGCTTATATGAACTGTTGGAAAGATTAATAACTGACTTCCCACATATTCTTTTTGAAGGATGCAGTGGTGGTGGGGGAAGATTTGATGCCGGAATGCTATATTATTCTCCACAGATATGGTGTAGTGATAATACCGATGCTCATGAAAGAACTTTTATCCAGTATGGAACAAGTTTCTTTTATCCAATTTCTACAGTGGGATCGCATGTGTCAGCAGTACCAAATCATCAAACTGGCAGAATAACTTCCCTTGATACAAGAGGAATAGTTGCTATGGCAGGTAGTTTTGGTTATGAGTTAGACTTAAGCACTTTAACTGAAGAAGAAAAAGAGACTATGAAAGAGCAAGTTAAAAAGTATCGTCAGTATCAATTATTAATTCACAATGGAGATTATTATCGTTTGACTAATCCTCATAATAGTAGAATAGCAGCATGGCAGTGGAATGATAATACTAATGGCAATGTTTTAGTGCAAGGAGTTGTTTTTAGAGCTGTAGCTAATATGGTGAGAGATAAAATTAAGCTTATGGGCGTAGATGCTTTAGCAAAATATAAACTTAAAGGTACCGGTGAAATATATTCAGGCATGGCACTGATGACTGGTGGAATTCTTATACCACGTACTACAGGTGATGATGCTGCTTTTGAACTTTTCTTTGAAAAACTAGCCAATTATGAAGAAAAATAATTGGAATAAGAATAGTAAATAAAAAATAATATATTCATAGTAATAAAAAAGAGATGAGGATATGAAAAAGAAAACAATTTTATCTTTAATACTATGTGCAGCAATGATGATTACATGTACGTGTGGTAATTCAAAGGATAAAGAGAGATTTACTCCAGAAGTAAATGAGACAACTGGAGGTGAAGTTATAAAAAATACTCAGCCTGAGGAAAGCACTGAACTTGTATTAGATGAAGAAATGAGTGAGAAAGTAAAAAATTATATCTTTAATGAGCAAAGTGGTTCAGAAGCAACTAAGATTAAATGGAGTTCTACATTTTTAAATGCTGTTGATATAGATAGTTTATATAAACAGTTTGTGGCCAATGGAGGTGAAGTTGAAGATGTAAGTGGGGTTGCAGCATATATAACAGCTAATGCACCTATAGCAGATAATTGGCAGGAAATGTTTGAGAAAGAAATCAATAGTACTTATGGAGAAAAAATAAGTAAAGTAGAATATTTAGAAGGTGACTTGTACACTGCATATGTTATAAAGGATGGAAAAGAAGTACCTTATGTTACAGTAAATGCAAGAACAGGGTATTTTCATGGATAAATAAGAAGCAGCAGTAGAAATACTGCTGTCTTTTATATGGTTTATAACAGAACATAATTTATAATATATAATAAGGTTAAATGATAAAGGATGTGATATGGAGATGGGTTCAAATAAATGTACTTTAAGAAAAGAAATTAAAAATGAAATAGCAAAATACATAGACAATGAATTTATGAATGAAACCATGAAGGAAATTGTTAATTACATAAATACTACTAGTAAAGTTCTAATTGATGATTCTAATTGATAAAATATGATATAATAAATAAAAACTGTAACGAAGAGGTAAATATATGAGTAAAATATTAGTTTTAGCTGAAAAACCTTCAGTAGGAAGAGATTTAGCAAGAGTTTTAAAATGTAATCAAAATAAAGGTTCATATATAGAAGGAAACAAGTATATAATTACTTGGGCAATGGGACACTTAGTTGGACTTATGGATCCAGAAGGGTATGATAATAAATATAAAGAATGGAAGATGGAAACACTGCCAATGCTACCAAAGCATATGAAGCTTACCGTACTTAAAAAAACTGCTAAGCAGTATAATGAAGTTAAAAAGCTTATGAATAGAAGCGATGTTAGTGAAATAGTTATTGCCACAGATGCAGGAAGAGAAGGAGAGCTTGTAGCTAGATGGATTATTAAAAAGGCAGCAGTTAATAAGCCACTTAAAAGATTATGGATTTCATCACAAACTGACAAAGCTATCTTAGATGGTTTTAAAAACTTAAGGCCTGGTAGAGACTATGACAATCTATATAAAGCAGCTGTTTGTAGAGCAGAGGCAGATTGGTTAGTAGGTTTAAATGTGACTAGGGCTTTAACTTGTAAGCATAATGCTCAATTATCAGCAGGTAGAGTTCAATCTCCAACACTTGCCATGATAGTAAATAGAGAAGAGGAAATTAGAAGTTTTAAGCCTAAAACATATTATACTTTAGGGGCTAATGCCAATGGATATAAATTATCATGGGTTAATAAGGATAATAACTCAAGAATATTTGATGAAGAATTTGCCAAGAAAATTGAAAGTAAGCTAAGAAGTGCTGAAGGGAAAATTGTAAATATAGCAGAAGCTAATAAAAAGAAATACGCGCCAGCTTTATATGATTTAACTGAGCTACAAAGAGATGCTAATAAGATTTGGGGATACTCAGCAAAGCAAACCTTAAGCATAATGCAAAGGCTTTATGAAAATTACAAGATATTAACTTATCCAAGAACTGATTCAAGATATATTACTACTGATATAGTTGCAACCATTCCAGATAGATTAAAGGCTATTGCCATTGGAGAATATAGAGCAACAGCTGATACACTACTTAAAACTAAGATAAATGGTCATAAGGGATTTGTAGATAATTCTAAGGTAAGCGATCACCATGCAATTATTCCTACAGAACAAAAACCTAATTTAGCACTACTTTCTTCAGAAGAAAGAAAAATCTATGATTTAGTAGTTAAGAGATTCTTAAGTGTAATGCTGCCACCATTTGAATATGTGCAAACTACCATTGAAGCTAATGTATCAGGTGAAAAGCTAATAGCTAAAGGTAAAGTTGTTAAATCAAAGGGATGGAAAAAGCTATATGATCATTTAGAGGAGGATAATAGCGAAGAGGATATTAAAGAACAGGTACTTCCACAAGTTAATAAAGGTGATAAAGTTAATTTAACTAAGGTAGAATTAAAGACTGGGCAAACTAAACCGCCGGCAAGATTTACGGAGGCTACACTTTTATCAGCTATGGAAAATCCTCATAAATATATAAATGTAGGAAAAGAGGCAGCTAAGACATTAGGTGAAACAGGTGGACTAGGAACAGTTGCCACAAGAGCTGATATTATTGAAAAGTTATTTAACTCTTTTGTTATAGAAAAGAAAGGTAAAGATATAATACCAACATCAAAAGGAAAACAACTTATAGAGCTTGTACCAGCAGATTTAAAATCACCACTTTTAACAGCTAAATGGGAAAAACAGCTTGATGAAATAGCTAAAGGTAAGAGAAATGATCATGGATTTATTAAAGATATGAAAAATTACTCTGTAGCTTTAGTTGAAGATGTAAAATCAACAAATTCTAAGTTTGTTCACGACAATAAGACTGGTAAAAAATGTCCTAACTGTGGAAAATACCTTTTAGAAGTTAAGGGTAAAAACGGTACAATGAACGTTTGCCAAGATCGAGAATGTGGTTATAGAGAAAGTGTATCTAGAACTACTAATGCAAGATGTCCTGAATGTAAGAAAAAATTAGAAATTAGAGGACAAGGTGAAGGAAAAATATACGTTTGTACGGGAGTTAATTGTAACTTTAGAGAAAAAGCTTCTTCTTTTGAAAAGAGATTTGATAAAAAAGGAAAAGTAGATAAAAGAGAGACTCAAAGAATCATGGCAAAAATGAAAAAAGAAGCAGAAAAGGAAGCAATGGAGGATAATCCATTTGCAGCTTTACTTGGAAATATGAAATTTGATAACAAGTAACAAAAATAAATTATTATATATATATTTATTAACTGAAATCGCTAATAGAAATAAATATAATTATAATCTAATAACAAATAAGTCATATCAAAATTTATTTTGATATGACTTATTTGTTTTATTGTTCTTTTTCCACAATTACAGGAATTATCATAGGTTTTCTTTTAGTTTTTGTATATAGGAATTGTCCAAGTGAATTTTTAATCTTAGATTTAATTGAATACCAATCTACAATATCATTAGCTAGACAGTTTTCTACTTCACGTTCTATTAACGTAGTAGCTTCACTCAATAAATCATTAGAGTCTTTTACATAGACAAATCCTCTGG
This sequence comes from Clostridium sp. 29_15, assembly GCF_001916075.1. Lineage (NCBI taxonomy): Bacteria > Bacillati > Bacillota > Clostridia > Eubacteriales > Clostridiaceae > Clostridium > Clostridium sp. 29_15. The sequence continues at coordinate 57,783 of NZ_MNRT01000015.1, read as the reverse complement.
AAATTATGTCAGGTCCTGAAATGATTTCTTTTGATTCCTTATCTATTGCTAGAACAGCAGTAAGGATACCATCTTGAGATAAGACTTTTCTATCTCTTAATACGATATTTCCTACATCTCCAACACCACTGCCATCAACATAAACAGTTCCAGTATGAATAGATTTTGCTTTTACAGCTTTTTTACCTGTAAGTTCAAGAACATCACCATTATCTAAGAGGAAAATATTTTTTTCGTCCATACCTAAAGATTTTGCCAATTCAGCATGTTCTTTAAGATGTCTATATTCACCGTGTACAGGAACAAAATATTTTGGTTTTATCAGAGAATGAATAAGTTTTAATTCTTCTCTACATGCATGACCAGATACATGGACTTCTTCCATGGCATCATAGATAACTTCTGCACCTTTGCTTATTAATATATCAATAAGTTTTGTAATAAGTTTTTTATTTCCAGGAATAGGAGAAGCAGAAATAATTATATAATCTCCTTCTTTTAAACCTATATTTTTATGGCTACCTGATGCTATTCTTGATAAGGCAGACATTGGTTCTCCTTGGCTTCCTGTAGTGATAATAGTAACCTTGTTATCAGGATACTTATGTATATCATCAAGTTTTATAATAGTATTTTTAGGAACTTTTAAGTATCCTAAATCCATGGCAATTTGTGAAATCTTCTCCATACTTCTACCACTAAATGCAACTTTTCTTCCGTATGTTATAGAAGAATTAATTACCTGTTGAACTCTATGTACGTTAGATGAGAAAGTAGCAACTATTACTCTTCCTTTAGCATTTCTAAATAATCTTGTAAGATTTTGTCCAATTATAGTTTCAGATATAGTAAAGCCTTCTCTTGTAGCATTTGTACTATCAGCCATTAATAAAAGAACTCGTCTCTTACCTATTTCAGATATACGTTGTAAGTCGATAACTTCTCCATCTACAGGTGTATAATCTATTTTGAAATCACCAGTATGGAAGATTACGCCTTGAGGAGTTGTTATTGCTAGTGAACATGAATCAGCTATACTGTGACATGTTCTGATGAATTCACAGGCAAAGTGCTCTGTCTTTATAGGTTCCTTTAAGGTAATTTCGTTTAATGAGCAGCTTGATACCATATTAAATTCAATTAGCTTGCTTTCGATAAGGCTTAAAGTGAATTTACTTGCATAAACTGGAACATTAATTTCCTTTAATATATATGGAAGAGCACCTATATGGTCTTCATGACCATGTGTTATAAAGATACCTTTAACCTTTTCTCTATTTTCTAAAAGATAAGATATATCTGGAATTACTAAGTCTATTCCGTACATCTCATTGTCCGGGAAAGAAAGACCGCAATCAATTACAATTATTTCATCTTCATATTCAATTGCAGTGATATTTTTCCCGATTTCGCATAATCCGCCTAACGGAATTAATTTTACTTTGCTTTTTTTAGTTCTCATATAATCTCCAATTCTTAACGCAATTTATAATAATTATTATTAAAATTTATAATTTTTCCATATTATAATTAGTAGTTTAATTATATATAATGGTTTCTAATTAATCAATAAAATTTTATTAACTTAAAATAATATCAACTTAATTATATTCTTTTTTTTATTCTATGGAAAAAATTTTTGATAAATGAGGTTGATTGTAAGTATAACATAAAATTAACTATGAAATAAATAAATTTTAATATATAATAGTCATAATTACTTTTATGAAGGTAATCATTGTTTAGGTTTTACAATATACTGATAAGGAGAAATAAGGATGAAGAAAATAATTATGGTTATTATTGTTATATTAGCATTACTTTGTGCTTTAATTTTAGGAATAGGTGGCAACTATTTATATAATCTTGCTGTGAACCCTAGTGTTTCGAAAGATATGGTTTTTAATTCATCAAAAAATGATGTGGCACAAGAAGAAACTAGTGGTGATGTTACTGAAGAAACAAAAAATTGGCTGGAGGATGAGAGTGGATATAGTGATGTATATATCACGTCAGATGATGGACTAAAGCTTCATAATTATAAGATTATTAATAAATATACCAGTAATAAGTGGGTTATACCAGTACACGGATATACATCTAATGGAGTTGGTATGGCTTTTTATGCAGAGAAATTTTATAATATGGGATATAATGTAATGATTCCAGACTTAAGAGGACATGGAGAAAGTGAAGGAGATTATATAGGTATGGGGTGGGATGATAGAAATGATATCATGAATCTTATAGATTATATAATTGCTGAAGATAGCAAAGCAGAAATAGTACTGTTTGGTGTTTCAATGGGAGCAGCAACAGTGATGATGGTTTCAGGAGAAGAGCTTCCTTCAAATGTAAAAGCGGTTGTAGAAGATTGTGGATATACGTCAGCTTGGGATCAATTTGCCTATCAGTTAAAAGTATTGTTTAATTTACCAGAATTTCCAATGATGAATATTGCAAATATTATATGTAAGATAAGAGCAGGGTATTTTATTAGCGATGCTTCAGCAATTAAGCAAGTAAAGAAATCAGTGACTCCAACACTATTTATTCATGGAGATAGTGATAGCTTTGTACCTTTTGAAATGCAGGAAGAATTATATGAGGCGTGTAATGCTGAAAAGGAAAAGGTTGTAATAGAAGGTGCAGCACATGCAAAAGCTTCTTCTACTAATCCAGAATTGTATTGGACAAGTATAGTTGATTTCTTAGAAAAATATGTAGAATAGTTAAAGTTAAGTTGTTATAATTAAGGTGTAAAAATAATTGTGTATACTTTTATGAAAAAATTATTTTTATAATAAAAAAATTATAATATACATTGACATTAATAAAATAAAGATATATTATATTAGTATAATATAAATGAATAAAATTTTAGAAGACAACGGCGTTTTCAAATGTTTAGGTATCTTGTTTTGAGATAGATATCTAAAATATTTGAGGACGCCTTTTTTGTTTGATGGAGGTCTGTAATGAGTAGATTAAATGAAATATTTGGTTCAAATGTATTTAATGATTCTGTAATGAAGGAATGTTTACCAAAGGCTACTTATAAAGCGCTAAAAAAGACTATTGAAGAAGGCAAAGAATTAGAGCTATCAGTGGCAGAGGTTGTAGCTTCAGCAATGAAAGATTGGGCAATTGAAAAGGGAGCAACACACTTTACTCATTGGTTTCAACCAATGACTGGAATTACAGCAGAAAAGCATGATGCATTTATTAATCCAACAGGTAATGGAGAAGTTATTTTAGAGTTTTCAGGTAAAGAACTGATTAAAGGTGAGCCTGATGCATCTTCATTTCCTTCTGGTGGTTTGAGAGCTACATTTGAAGCAAGGGGATATACTGCATGGGATTGTACATCTCCTGCTTTTGTAAAAGATGATACACTTTGTATTCCAACAGCTTTCTGTTCTTATAACGGTGAAGCATTAGATAAGAAAACTCCGCTTTTAAGGTCTATGGAAGCTATTTCAAAGCAAGCGGTAAGAGTACTTAGAGCGTTAGGCAATACAAACACCAAAAGAGTTATTACTACAGTGGGACCAGAACAAGAGTATTTCTTAATAGATAAAAAATTATATGATCAAAGAAAAGATTTAATTTTAACCGGGAGAACTTTATTTGGTGCTAAAGCTCCAAAGGGTCAAGAACTAGAAGATCATTATTTTGGAACTATTAAAGAAAGAGTTTCAAACTATATGAAAGAAGTTGATGAAGAACTTTGGAAGCTTGGGATATATGCTAAGACTAAGCATAATGAGGTTGCACCAGCACAACATGAATTGGCTCCTGTATTTACTACTACTAATATAGCAACAGATCATAACCAACTTACAATGGAAGTAATGAAGAAGGTAGCATTAAGACATGGTTTTGTATGTCTTTTACATGAAAAACCTTTTGCAGGGGTTAATGGTTCAGGAAAGCATAATAACTGGTCTATGGCTACAGATGATGGAATAAATCTTTTAGAGCCAGGAAAGTCACCGGAAGCAAATGAACAATTCTTGTTATTTTTAGTGGCTGTAATTAAGGCAGTTGATGAATATGCTCCACTTTTAAGAGCTTCAGCAGCTAATGCAGGTAATGATCATAGACTTGGAGCTAATGAAGCACCACCAGCAATAGTGTCTATGTTCTTAGGGGAGCAACTTACTAATATACTAGAGCAAATTGAAAATGGGGACGAGCTTGCAGTAACAACAAATAAAAAGTTAAGAATTGGGGTAGCAACTTTACCAGTTCTTCCTAAAGATGCAACAGATAGAAATAGGACTTCTCCTTTTGCCTTTACAGGAAATAAATTTGAATTTAGAATGTGCCCATCATCAGGTTCAATAGCTGGTCCAAACTTTATTCTTAATACTATAGTGGCGGAAGTACTTTCAGAATTTGCTGATAGGCTTGAAAGAGCACATGATATAGAATCTGAAGTTAATGACATAATTATTGAAACTGTTAAGAAGCATAAAAGAATTATCTTTAATGGCAATGGATATTCTGAGGACTGGATTGAAGAAGCGGCAAAAAGAGGACTTCCTAATATAACAACAACAGTTGAAGCAATAAAGTCATTGTTAGACAAAAAAAATATTGAAGTATTAGAAAAACACAAGGTGCTTACAAGGGAAGAGGTTCATTCAAGATATGAAATAATTTTAGAAAACTATAGTAAGACAATTAATATTGAAGCATTGACTATGCTTCAAATGATTAAGAGAGAGATATTACCAGCAGTAATAAATTTTGCAGGAAAACTAGCTAAAGGAATTAATGAAATGAAATCTACTGGATTATCACTTAGATTAAATTGTCAAGATGAACTTTTAGAAAAAATATGTATTTTGACAAATAGTGTCGATGAAAAGGTAAAAGTCCTTGAAAATGTTCTTATTAAGGTTGAAGGTATTGAAGAAAGTTATGAACAAGCATATGCTTATAAGTCTGAAGTTGTTGTAGCAATGGATGATTTAAGAGAGGATATTGATGCTCTTGAAACAGTAGTAGGAAAAGAGTATTGGCCTTTACCAACTTATACAGATTTATTATTCAGCATTTAGTTAAAACGTAGATAGAATTTATCTGAAATTTTTATGAATTCCATCATTGGTATAGATATATTTGATATAACTATAGATGATGGAATTTTATATTCTGTAATAAAATTTAAAAAAATTAAAATATTATAGAATAGAATGTCTAAAAATACCATAAGATATTAATGTTGCTTGATATTATAAGATATACATAATATAATGAATAATGATATGAAACCAACAGAGGGGGAAGAACATGAAAACAAAAGGCAGAAGTACAATACTGTTTATACTATCCTTTATTGTTATAATCTTTTTAGCATTTGCAGGTTTTAAAGGTTTTGAAATAGGTGGATGGGAAGTTAAAAATTTTGAAAAAAGTATCACTAAAGGACTAGACTTACAAGGTGGAGTATCTGTCCTAATGGAAATAAAAAATGAAAATGTTAGTGCAGAAGATTTAGAAAAAACTCGTGAATTAATTGACTTAAGAGTTAATAAATTAGGTGTTGCCGAAACTACAGTTATCACAGAAGGAAGCAACAGAATAAGAGTGGAAATTCCAGGAAAATATGATTCTAAACAATTAGTTGACAGTTTATCTGCTACTGGGGAATTAACATTTAAAGATTCAGATGGAAATGTTGTTATAAGCGGTTCAGATATTGAAAGTGCAAGTGTAGTTATGGATAACCAAACTAATAAACCAGTAGTATCATTAAAGCTTAATGCAGAAGGAAAAAATAAATTTGCACAAGCAACAGCTGCAAATATTGGTAAAACAATAAGTATTTATATGGATGATGAATTAATATCAAAACCAAAAGTTCAAAGTGCAATAACAGATGGTGAAGCTATAATATCTGGTAGCTCAAATGTTGAAGAAGCTAAAACATTAGCAAGTTTAATCAATGCTGGAGCATTACCAGTAAGTATAGAAGTGGCATCAATTAGTAATGTTGGAGCTCAATTGGGGGAAGAAGCTTTACCTAATGCTATTAAAGCAGGGGTTATTGGTATAGCAATTATCTTTATATTCATGATTGTATACTATAGAGTTCCAGGAATTATTGCTTCAATGGCATTAACTTTGTATACAACATTAGTGCTTTTAATATTTGCAGAAAATGGTGTTGCACTTACATTACCAGGAATTGCAGCATTCTTGCTTACAGTTGGTATGGCAGTAGACGCTAATGTACTTATATTTGAAAGAATAAGAGAAGAATTAAAGAAGGGATTATCAGTAAAAACAGCAGTTGATAAAGGATTCCATAATGCATTATCTTCAATTTTGGATTCAAATATCACTACTATAATAGCTGGTTTAGTTCTTTACTATATGGGAACTGGAACTGTAAAAGGATTTGCAGTGACATTAATGATTGGTATAGTGGTAAGTATGTTTACAGCGTTAGTTGTAACAAAGACATTAATGAAATTAGGAGTTAACATGGGATTGTTAAAAACTCCAGCTCACTTTAGAGTAAAGAGGGGGTAAGAAAATGATAAAAATTGTAGAAAAGAAGAAAATATGGTTTTCAATATCCCTTACAGTAATATTATTAGGATTAGTTTTATTATTCACTAGAGGGTTAAATTTTGGAATAGATTTTAAAGGAGGAACTAAGCTACAGATAGAGCTTGGGGAAAAGCTTGATACAGCAGCACTGGATGAAATCATAAAAAAATATGATTCATCCGCATCTTGTAAAATTGTTAATAATACTCAGTATGAAATAAAATCAACAGCATTAGATGAAACAACAACTTCGGAACTTTTAAAAGAAATTAAAGAAACTTTTGAACTTGATGATACAGCATTGGTAGAGCAAAATCAAATAGGGGGTGCTGTTGGTAAGGAACTTACTAGAAAATCATTAATTGCAGTTGGAATATCATGTATAGCAATGCTTATTTATATAGCTATAAGATTCCAACTTGCTTTTGGTGTTGCAGCAATCATCGCTTTATTACATGACGTTCTTGTAACACTAACTGTATATTTAGTTTTCGATATAAATGTAAATACTCCATTTATTGCAGCGATGCTTACAATTGTAGGTTATTCAATCAATGATACAATTGTTGTATTTGATAGAATAAGAGAAAACTCAAAAAGTATGAGAAGATCAAACTACACTGAAATAGCTGATAAGAGTATTAATCAAACTTTATCTAGATCAATTAATACATCTTTAACAACATTGGTGATAATTGGTGCTGTAAATGTATTTGTGCCAAGTGTAAGAGAATTTGCTTTCCCATTATTTATTGGTATTGCAGTAGGAGCATATTCATCAATATTTATAGCATCACCATTATGGGTATTAATTAAGGAAAAAAAGAATAAGCATAATGCAGCAAAAGTAACTTAAGGTAATTTACAAAAAGCAGTCGTTCAAATGAATGGCTGCTTTTATTGCGAAAATAGTAGATAAATAGTATATAAGTAAGAAAGTTGGGAAAAAATTATTTTTTTATATAAAACATTTGTAAAGTTCATTAATATACATTATAATATAACTGTTTTCTTAAATATTGTGGAGGAGTTTGTCATGCGTAAGTTTTGGGAAAGTATATATAGTCCAAATTACATAAGTGGATATAATCCCTTTTTACTTAAAGATATGAATAGAGCAATTGAACGAATGGTATCAGCAATAAATACTAGAGAAAAAATTGTTTTATATGGGATACCGAATGTAGATGGATTATGTGCTATTTCATCCCTTATACTGGTTTTGAAATATTTAAATGCAGATATTGAATATGTAGTCCATGATGATTCTTCGGGAAATTCAAAAATCAATTGTCAAGATATAGTGAATAATGTTCATTTTTTAGGTGGAGAGCTACTTATAAATTTAGGAATAGATTTAAATTCAAAAGAAGAAGAAGAATATGTAAAAATCTTGGAATTGATATTATTTCAATTGAGAATAAAAATATAAATACTGATAAAGAATACATATATATAAATCCATGTCAAAAAGGATGTCAATATAGATATAAAAATTTATCTATAAGTGGACTAACATTCAAATTAATGCAGGCTATTGCAATTTATTATAATATAAAAAGTATAAATAAGTATTTAGATTTGATTTTGATTGGAGAAAAATGGGCTAATGTACCATTGAAGGGTGAAAATGGTGTAATATTAAAAGAAGGAAAGAAATTTTTAATAAATACCAATAACTATGGGTTAAGAGCAATAATGGATGCATATGATACTGTTGAAATAGATGATGAATTTATTTGTAAGATAACGGATGTAATTACACCAACAATAAATGTAGTTACAATGATGGATAATGCTCGTATTATAATTGAATTATTAATAACAAATAAAAAGGAACGAGCACAACAAATTACAAAGTATTTAAATAAATCCAGAGAGAATATATAATTATGTATATATAAATATTAGTGATATTGGAGGAAGATTATATGGATCTTAAAGAAAAGATAAGAGTCATTGAAGGGTTTCCTAAAGAAGGAATAAGTTTTAAGGATATTACTACTTTAGTAGCTGATGGAGAAGCATTTAAAGAATCAATAGATAGAATAGCAGAACATTTAAGAGATAAAAATGTAGATGTAATATTAGGACCAGAAGCTAGAGGGTTTATCTTTGGAGTGCCTGTAGCATATGCTTTAGGTGTAGGATTTGTTCCTGTAAGAAAGAAAGGAAAATTACCAGCAGAAACAGTTTCTGTGGATTATTCATTAGAATATGGTGTTGACGTCTTAGAAATTCATAAAGATGCTATAAAAAAAGGGCAAAGGGTAGCTATAGTTGATGATTTATTAGCTACAGGAGGAACTGTTGATGCAGTTGCTAAGCTTGTTGAAAAAGTAGGGGCTGAAGTTGTAGCACTAGATTTTGCTATTGAACTTACTGAATTAAGAGGTAGAGATAAATTAGAAGGTTATGAAATTATGTCATTAGTACAATATGATGTGTAATTTTATTGAAAATAAATGAATTATAATATATAATATTAATAAAAAAATGGCTGGTTAGTTAACCAGCCATTGACTTTAGAGTAATAAATTTATCTTAAGGAGATAAATCTTAATGTTAGAGATGTTAGTAAAAAAAATTAAAGAAAACTGTGTAAATATTAATATGGATATGGTAAATAAAGCTTTTAATTTAGCTTTTGAAGCCCATAAGGAACAAAAGAGAGATTCTGGTGAGCCATACATAATACATCCAATAGAAGTTGCTACTATTTTGGCAGAATTAGGAATGGATACAAGTACTATTGTAGCAGGGCTTTTACATGATGTTATCGAAGACACTGAATATACTTATGATGATATAAAAAAAATATTTGGTGAAGAAGTAGCTAATTTAGTTAGTGGAGTAACTAAAATAACTAAGATGGAATATAAGTCTAAAGAAGAACAGCAAGCAGATAATTTTAGAAAGATGCTTCTTGCTATGGCTGATGATATTAGAGTAATAATAATCAAATTGGCTGATAGACTACATAATATGCGAACACTTAAGTATAGGAAAAAAGAAAAACAAAAGAAAACTGCTATGGAAACGTTAGATATTTATGCACCACTTGCACACAGACTAGGGATTTCTAAGATTAAGTGGGAACTAGAAGATTTATCTTTTAGATACATTCATGAAGAAGAATATTATGACTTAGTTAAGCAAGTTGCAGAAAAAAGAGCAGAAAGAGAAATATACATTAAAAATATTATCGAAGAGATGTATAATAAGCTTGAAGAAGCTGGAATTGACTCAGATATTGATGGTAGACCAAAGCACTTTTTCAGTATATATAAGAAAATGGTCAATAAAAATAAGAGCATAGAGCAAATATTTGATTTGACAGCCATAAGAGTTCTTGTAAACACTGTGAAAGATTGTTATGAAGTCTTAGGTATAGTCCATACAATTTATAAGCCTATTCCAGGAAGATTTAAGGATTATATAGCAATGCCTAAACCTAATATGTATCAATCACTTCATACAACAGTAATTGGTCCACAAGGAAAGACATTTGAAATTCAAATAAGAACTTTTGAAATGCATAGAACAGCAGAATATGGTATTGCTGCACACTGGAAATATAAAGAAGGCGATAACAATAGTGAAACTAAGGAAAAGAACTTTGAAAGCAAGCTAGTATGGCTTAGAGATATGCTTGAATTCCAAAAAGAAACAGCAGATGCAGAGGAATTTATTGAAGGGTTTAAAATAGATTTATTTACTGATGAAATCTTTTTATTTACTCCAAAAGGTGTAGTTATTGATTTGCCAAATGGAGCAACACCAATTGATTTTGCTTATAGAATACATACTGATATAGGTAATAAATGTGTAGGGGCAAAAGTTAATGGTAAAATAGTACCTTTAGATTATAAGCTTAAAACTGGAGAAATTGTTGAAGTATTAACATCAAATAATGCAAAAGGCCCTAATATAGATTGGCTTAATATTGCTAAAAGTAATCAGGCTAAAAGTAAGATAAGATCTTGGTTTAAAAAGTCTAAGAAGGAAGAAAACATCAGTAAAGGAAAAGAAGTATTTGAAAAAGAACTTAAGAAACAAGGTGTTCATTTTGCAGATATTGCAAAAGGGGAAACTTATGAAAAGTTTGTTAAGAGAAATAATATTAATTGTATTGATGACTTATATGCTTTGATAGGTCTTGGAGCAATTTCAGCATCGTCTTTTATATGGAAGCTAAAAGATGAAAATAAAAGTAAAGATGAAAAGGTTATTGAGGAAAATACAAACAAAATTATTGAGGAAAATATTTTTAAGGCAAAAAGAAAAACTGTTGATAATACAGTAGGAATTACCGTAAAAGGTGTTGACAATATAATGATAAGATTTGCGAAATGCTGTAATCCAGTTCCAGGTGATGATATAATGGGGTATATTACCAAGGGAAGAGGGGTTTCTGTACATAGAGCAGATTGTGGAAATTTAAAAAGCTTGATTATGGAAGATGGAGCTAAAGTAGTCGATGTTTCTTGGGGCAGTTCAAATGGAAGAGCTTATATTGCTGAAATACAAGTTAAGGCTGAGGATATAGGTGAATTACTTACTGATATAATGGGAGTAATATCAGAGCTTAATCTTCAACTTAATGCTGTAAATGCAAAATCAGCTAAAGGTAGAATAGCATATGTTAATATAAAAGTTAAAATAGATTCAGTAGATATTTTAAAGAATCTTATGAGAAAGATAAGACATCTTAAAGGCGTTATTGATGTATATAGAGTAAATAATTAAAGGAAGAAAAATATGAGAGCAGTAGTACAAAGAGTTACAAGTTCTAAAGTAGTGGTGGACGGAAAAATTGTAGGATCTATTAATAAGGGAATCAATGTGCTTATTGGAATAAGCTGTGATGACAATGAAGGAGATTTAAAATATATCAAAGATAAAATAATAAATTTAAGGATTTTTGAAGATGAAAACTTTAAGATGAATAAATCTTTAATGGATATTGGTGGAGAAATGCTTGTGATTTCACAATTTACCTTATATGGAGACTGTAGAAAAGGTAGAAGACCTAATTTTATGGCTGCTTTAAGTGGAGAAGAATCAAAAAAATTATATGATAAATTTATTTTAATGCTTAAAGAATATGGTATAAAAGTTGAAACAGGAATTTTTGGAGCTGATATGAAAGTTGACATTCAAAATGATGGACCTGTTACTATACTATTAGATAGCAAAAAGAACTTTTAGCAAAAGGGATGGTGTTTTGTATGATAATTAAGACTTTTCCTGTAGGGATGCTTCAGGAGAATTGCTATATAATAATAAATGAAGAAGTAAATGAAGCTGTTGCTGTTGATCCAGGTGATGAAGGAGATAAACTTATTGCCAATATAGAAAGACTAGGTTGTAGCTTAAAAGCGATCTTATTAACTCATGGTCATGCAGACCACGTAGGGGCAGTTGTTGATTTAAAAAATAAATTCAATGTGCCTGTTTATATAAATGAAAAGGAAATCCTTTGTATGCAAAATGATAATACTGTGTTTGGTAAATTACCAGAGTGTTATGATTTTATAAAAGATGGAGATGAATTGGCAATTGCAGGATTGAAAATCAAATGTATCCACACTCCAGGACACACTTTAGGAGGGATGTGCTTCCTAATAGATAATGAATTATTTACTGGTGATACATTGTTCCAAGGAGCTGTTGGAAGAAGTGATTTTTATGGAGGAAACCATACTGAGCTTATTAATAGTATAAATGAAAAGCTTATGGTACTTGATAAAAAAATAAATATATATCCAGGACATGGACCAAGTTCAACTTTAATGTATGAAGCAATGAGAAACCCTTTTTTACAAGATGATTTGTTTTAAACAAAGGAGAAGAAATGGAAATTAAAATAGCGTTAAATGACCATAAATATAGATATGATGTTTATCAAATGTTTAATATATATTTTGCCTTAGATGAGCTGAAATTTGTGGAAGATGGTGAATATATAATTAATATTGAAGAAAATAAAATAGTTTTTGCTTTTAAGGAATACTATAAGGAAAGATTAATTGGTGAAAATATAAAAGAAGATATTAAAAGGGTAGTATTTGAATCTTTAAAGGATATTACAGGCGAAGAATATCCTTGGGGAATACTTGTAGGAATTAGGCCATCTAAAATTGCTTTAAAATACTTAAATGAAGGAAAAAGCAATGAAGAAATAATAGATATTTTCAAGGAAAAACATTTAGCAGCAAGAGAAAAAGCAGAGCTATGTATTGAAGTGGCTAAAGCTGAGGAAAGTTTCGTAAATAAAGATGAAAAGAAAATAGCTATTTATGTTGGGATGGCATTTTGCCCTACAAGATGCTTCTATTGTTCGTTTGCAGCTAACCCAATAATGGGCAACAAAAAGATGGTAAATCCATATCTAGAAGCGCTTACAAAAGAAATAAGAGCAATGAAAGAATATGTTAATCTTAAAGGGTTAGCAATTGAATCAGTATACTTTGGTGGAGGTACTCCTACTGCAGTAAATAATGATGAGTTTGAAGAAATAATGTCAGAAGTTTATGATGCTTTTGTGAAAGATAAGAAACTTGTGGAATTTACTGTGGAATGTGGAAGACCTGATAGTATAACAAGAGAAAAACTTTTAACAATGAAAAAATTTAATGTTACAAGAATAAGCATTAATCCTCAAACAATGAATGACGATACATTAAAGATGATTGGAAGAGGACATGACTCTGCTAGTGTTATTGAGAAGTTCAATATGGCTAGAGAAATGGGCTTTGATGATATAAATATGGATATGATTATAGGACTTCCAGGAGAAGGTATCAAAGAAGTTAAGCATACTAAGGATGAAATACTTAAGCTTCATCCAGATAGTCTTACAGTACATGGACTATCATTAAAAAGAGCATCAATTCTTTATGAAAACTTCATACTTAAAAAGGGTATCCAAGTGAAAAAGCAAAAGGAACTGGCAGATATGTATGAAGAAAGTAGAATTTTAGCTTCAGAGCTAGGATTAAAGCCATATTATATGTATAGACAAAAAAATATGATAGGTAACATGGAGAATTTAGGGTATTCTAAAAAGGGAAAGGAATGTATTTATAATATTCAAATGATTGAAGATAAACAAACAATCATAGCACTAGGAGCAGATGCTGTTACTAAAGCTGTATTTTTAAAAGAAGATAGAATTGAAAGGTTTGGTAATGCAAAGGATCTTAGAGAATATATTAGTAGAATTGATGAAATGATTGAAGGTAAAATTAAGTTATTAGATAGCCTATATAAATAATAAGAGGATTTTTTATGGACAAAAACATATACACAGTGTGTAGATATGATAAAAGGAGGAATAGTGTAAATGGAAGTTCAAGCACCAAAAGGTACCAAGGATATGTTACCACAAGATGCGTATAAATGGCATTTTGTTGAAAATAAATTTAGAGAAATAGCAAAGTTTTATGGGATGAGAGAAATCAGAACGCCAATGTTTGAGCATACTGATTTATTTTTAAGAGGTGTAGGAGATACAACTGATATAGTACAAAAGGAAATGTATACTTTCAATGATAAAGGAAATAGAAGTATTACTTTAAAACCAGAAGGTACTTCGCCAGTAGTAAGAGCATTTATTGAAAATAGACTATTTAATGAGGCACAGCCTACAAAGCTTTATTATGCAATACCATGCTTCAGATATGAAAATGTGCAAAAGGGAAGACTAAGACAGTTCCACCAATTTGGAACAGAAGTTTTTGGTTCTAAAGAGCCATCAATGGATGCTGAAGTAATAGCTTTTGCCATGGAATTTTTAAAGAGCCTTGGTTTAAAAAGCCTAAGCTTAAACATAAATAACTTAGGATGTCCTAACTGTAGACCTAAGTATAATGAAGCATTAAAGAAATTCTTAGAAGAAAACTATGATGATTTATGTGGATTGTGTCAAAGTAGATTTGACAAAAATCCAATGAGAATTTTAGACTGTAAGAACAAAAATTGTGGTGAAATTACAAAAAATGCACCGATAATATTAGATTATATGTGTGAAGAATGTGATAGTCACTTTGCTGAAGTTAAGAAATATTTAGATATATTAAATATACCGTATACAGTAGATCCAGGAATAGTTAGAGGATTAGATTACTATACAAAGACTATTTTTGAAATATTAAATGATGATTTTACTGTTTGTGGTGGAGGAAGATATGATAGACTTATAGAGCAACTTGGTGGTCCAGAAATGCCGGCAGTAGGCTTTGGTCTTGGAATAGAGAGACTTCTACTTACACTTAAAAATGAAGGTATTGAAATTCCAAGTGAAGGATTATATGATTTATATGTAGGAGCTAGAGGAGAAGAAGGAAAGCTTGCATCATTTAAGCTGGCAAATACTTTAAGAACTAGAGGTATAAAAACTGAAATAAATCATATGGGAAGAAGCTTAAAGGCAGAAATGAAGTACGCTAATAAAATTGGAGCTAAGTTTACTGTAGTTTTAGGTGATGATGAGCTTCAAACTGGAAATGCAAAGCTTAAGAGAATGAGTGATGGTGAGCAGTTTGAAGTGAATTTAAACAATATAGAAGAAATAGTAGCAATACTAAATAGTTAGGAGGAGTTTATAATGGGTGAGGCACTAGGTGGCTTAAAAAGAACTATGATGTGTGGTGAACCTAGAGAAGCAAACATAGGAAGTAAGATTACTCTTATGGGATGGGTTCAAAGAAATAGAAAGCTTGGAGGTCTTGAATTTATAGACCTTAGAGATAGAACTGGAATAATGCAAATTGTTTTTGGTGAGGAAATAAATGTTGAAAGCTTTGAAAAAGCTAAAAGCGTTAGACCAGAATACTGTATAGCTGTTACTGGAGAAGTTGTTAAGAGACAATCTCCTAATGAAAATATGCCAACAGGAATGGTTGAGTTATTATGTGAAGAAATAAAAATTCTTTCAGAATCAGATACTCCACCTATATATATAAAAGAAGATTTAGATGCAGCAGAGAATATAAGATTGAAATATAGATATTTAGATCTTAGAAGGCCTGATATGCATAAAATATTTGCTATAAGAAGCAAAACTACTAAGGTAATAAGAGATTATTTAGAAGAAAATAATTTCTTAGATGTTGAAACTCCAGTTTTAGGAAAATCAACACCAGAAGGTGCAAGAGATTATTTAGTACCATCAAGAAACTATCAAGGAAAATTTTATGCACTTCCACAATCACCACAATTGTATAAGCAATTATTGATGATGTCTGGCTTTGATAGATATTATCAAATAGCTAAATGCTTTAGAGATGAAGATTTAAGAGCTAACAGACAACCAGAATTTACTCAAGTAGATATGGAATTAAGCTTTGTAGAGCAAGATGATGTAATGGCATTAAATGAAGGTTTAATTGCTAGAGTATTTAAGGAAGTAGTAGGAGTAGATGTACAATTACCAATAAAGAGAATGACATTTAATGAAGCTATGGAGAAATACGGTAGTGATAAACCAGATTTAAGATTTGGTATGGAAATTACAAATATTACTGAAGCTGTTAAAGATATGGACTTTGTAGTGTTTAAATCAGCTATAGAAAATGGTGGTTCTATTAGAGCATTATGCTTAAAAGGTGGAGCATCACTTGGAAGAAAACCAATTGATAAATTAGGAGAATTTGTTAAGACTTATAGAGCAAAAGGTCTTGCATGGATTCAATTAAAAGAAGAGGGAGTTAAATCTTCTTTAGCTAAATTCTTAACAGATGAGGTAACAGAAAACATAGTTAAAACTATAGGAGCTGAAACTGGTGATGCAATATTCATCGTTGCAGATAAAGATTCTGTTGTATTACAAAGTTTAGGTGCATTAAGATTAGAACTTGCTAAGCAATTTGATTTAATAAAAGATAAAAATGAATTTAACTTTACTTGGGTTACTGAATTCCCATTCTTTGAATACAGTGAAGAAGAAGAAAGATTTAAAGCTTGTCACCATCCATTTACATCACCAATGGATGAAGATTTAGAATTTGTTGAATCTGATCCAGCTAGAGTTAGAGCTAAAGCTTATGATTTAGTATTAAATGGTGAAGAACTAGGTGGAGGGTCTATCAGAATTCATGATTCTGCCATCCAAGAAAGAATGCTTAAAGCATTAGGATTCACTGAAGAAAGAGCTTGGGAATCATTTGGATTCTTATTACAAGCACTTAAATTTGGAGCACCACCACACGGTGGATTAGCATTTGGTTTAGATAGAATGATAATGTTCTTAGCTGGAACTGAAAATATTAAGGATGTTATTGCTTTCCCTAAAAACCAAAATGCCTTCTGTTATTTAAGTGAGGCACCAAACGTAGTTGATGAAAAGCAAATTGAAGAATTAGGATTAGTAATCGCTAAAAAAGAAGAATAATTTTAAACGGAGCTATTGCTTTAAAGGCATAGCTTCTTTATTTTATCCTTAAGCATAAAAATAATATATTTGCAAAAAATATTAATAAGCTTTTTTATGCTAAAACTTAGGAGGGATTATAATGAAGAACAATTCTATGAATAAGATGAAGAAAGCCATGAAGAAGAACATGAAAAAAAGTAATGTATTAGTTGAAATGGCAGAAGACTTTAAAGATTTAATTACCGATGCTAAAATATATAAGAAATTAACTAAAAAAAAATAATATGTTTTTTTGACCATGGCCCTAGAAAATCTAGGGCTATATTTATTAATTGATTTTTTATTGATTTGTAAATTTAATAAAAAATGATACAATATAACCTATATAGTTAAGTGTAGGAGTGAAAGAAAATGGATAATGATAAATATAGAAAAGATATTTCCAACAGACTTAAGAGAATTGAGGGGCAGGTTAAGGGAATACAAGGTATGGTAGAAAAGGATGCTTGTTGTGATGATATACTTATTCAGATTTCAGCTATAAGATCTGCTATTAATAAAGTTGGTAGTATGATGATAGAGCATTATGCAAATAATTGTATGGGTGTTGAAAAAGATAGTATTGAAGAAGCGAGAATAAAAAAGCTCGTTAAAACTATAAATACATTTATAAAATAATGATGAATTATATAAATATAGTTCATCATTATTTTATATTATTAAATCATTAATGCTTATTGCTGATTAAAGCGCTTACTGGAATGATTTCTTTTAACTCTGAAAATAAGTGAAGTAATGGTGGATATAAAAATTACACCTAAAGCAAGAGTACCAGCATTAGCTAAGGTATTTATTCCTAAATGAACAGCATTTTGTAGGTCACCATTAATGGTAGCAAGCATTGTATAGTACATGCCGCTTCCAGGAACTAACGGAAATAACGCACAAATTACAAAAGAAGTAACCGGAGTTTTAAAGATTCTAGCTAAAACTTCGCTATATGTACTAAATACTAAAGCTGAAATGAATAATGAGGAAACTTCGCTTAGGCCTAGTGATAGCGGTAAGGAATAGCAATACCAGCTTAGTCCTCCTCCTAAGGCGGCAAAAAGAAGCTTTTTACCTTTTATATTAAAAAGTATTCCAAAACCAAAGGTTATTATAAATGAAACAAAAGACATACGTAATAACATATTAAATACCTCCTAGAACTCTCATACAAATACTTAAACCTGCACCTGTACCTACTGCAATAGAAATAGCAATGAAAAATGCTTCAGCTGCTCGTGTAAGGCCAGAAACCAAATCACCTGCTATAGTATCCCTTATGGCATTAGTAATGGCAAGACCAGGCACTAGAAGCATTATAGAGCCAATGATAGTTTGATGTATACCACTAGCAAGACCAAGCTTTTGTAGAATTACTGCTAAAATGGCAGTAAGGGCACCTGAAATTACATTAATAAAGAAAAAGTTTATTCTAAGTTCGTTGCCTTTTAGAGTAATAAGCCTAATTAATAGCCCTATAATAAAGGCTGAAAACATATCTTTTATTGTGCCACCAAAAAGGATTGCACATGAGCCAGCACCAAAAGCCGAAAAGAATAATGTCACCATAGATGAATATCTTTCCCCTTCATTTATTTTTATGAGCTCTTCTTTAAATTGATCAACAGTTAGATTTCTACTTAGAATATTTCTAGACAAGTCATTTACCTTATCTATTTTGTTCAAATCAACTGTTCTGCTGACCACTCTTTTAGTTAAGGAGTATATTTCTCCTTTATGTAATATAGAGGTCATTATTCCAGTAGGAGTAACAAAGCTTTCTGCTTGTTCCGCTCCAAAGGTTTTGCAAATTCTCAAAATAGTATCTTCTACACGATAAGTTTCTCCGCCACTTTCCAAAATAATTTGACCTGCAAATGTTGCAACTTGTAAAATTTCGTTCATGGTTTTATCTCCTATTGTTTTTTTATAACTATATGTATTATAACATATAAAATAAATAGGTAATATATATAAAAATATAGTTGAATATATTATTGATTATATTTATAATTTTAATAAAATATAAAAAATGGGGTGAAAATATGGATTTTAAAAATTTAGTAAAAGTTGATGAAGAGATTTATAGTTTAGTTGAAAAAGAACTAGAAAGAGAGCAAGATGGTATTGAGCTTATTGCATCAGAAAATTTTGCATCAGAGGCAGTAATGGAAGCAATGGGATCATATTTAACAAACAAATATGCAGAAGGGTATCCAAGTAAACGTTATTATGGCGGTTGTCAAGTAGTTGATGAAGTTGAGGAACTAGCGAGAGAAAGAGCTAAAAAGCTTTTTGGAGCAGAACATGCAAATGTACAACCACATTCAGGGTCACAAGCAAATATGGCAGTATACTTTACAATATTGCAGCCAGGGGATACTGTATTAGGAATGAACTTAAGCCATGGTGGACACCTTA
Source organism: Clostridium sp. 29_15 (assembly GCF_001916075.1). NCBI lineage: Bacteria > Bacillati > Bacillota > Clostridia > Eubacteriales > Clostridiaceae > Clostridium > Clostridium sp. 29_15. Next base: position 38,369 of record NZ_MNRT01000015.1, on the reverse strand, counting down.
CTCATGGTTCAGCTGTTAACTTCTCAGGGAGATTATATAACTTTGTTTCTTATGGAGTTAATAAGGAAACTGAAAGGATAGATTATGAGGAAGTAAGGAGGCTAGCATTAGAATATAAACCTAAACTTATAGTAGCAGGAGCCAGCGCATATTCTAGGATAATAGATTTTAAAAAGTTAAAGGAAATCTGTGATGAAGTAGCAGCATATTTTATGGTTGATATGGCCCATATAGCAGGACTTGTAGCAACAGGAGCACATCCTTCACCAGTACCATATGCAGATTTTGTTACTTCAACAACTCATAAGACACTGAGAGGACCTAGAGGTGGACTTATATTATGTAAGGAAAAGTATGCAAAAGCATTAGATAAAAATATTTTCCCAGGTATTCAAGGGGGACCGTTAATGCATACTATAGCTGCAAAAGCGGTATGCTTCAAAGAAGCACTTCAGCCAGAATTTAAGGAATATATAGATAGAGTAGTGAAAAACTGTAAGGTATTAGCAGAAGAATTAGTAAAATATGATTTTAAATTAGTATCTAATGGAAGTGATAACCACTTAATTCTTATTGATTTAAACAATAAGGATATAACAGGAAAAGATGCAGAAAAGCGTTTAGATAGTATTGGAATAACAGTGAATAAGAATACTGTGCCAAATGAAACAAAGAGTCCATTTGTTACTTCAGGTATAAGAATAGGAACAGCAGCTGTAACAACTAGAGGCTTTGATGAAGAGGATATGAAAGAAGTGGCAGCTTTAATAAATGATGCAATAGAAAATAAGGATGAAGACTTATCATCATTAAAAAATAGAGTAAAAGCATTATGCAGTAAGCACCCTTTATATTAATAATGATATAAGCATAGGAGGAAACAATGAAATTAATTTCTTGGAATGTAAATGGATTAAGAGCATGTGTACAAAAGGGATTTTTAGAATATTTTAATAGTGTTAATGCAGATGTGTTCTGTATTCAAGAAAGTAAGCTTCAGGAAGGTCAAATAGAACTAGATCTTCCAGGTTATGAGCAATATTGGAATTATGCAGAGAAAAAAGGATATTCAGGAACAGCAATATTTACAAAGAAAAAACCTTTAAGTGTAAAATATGGTCTTGGAATTGAAGAACATGATCATGAAGGTAGGGTAATTACCTTAGAGTTTGAAGATGAATATGTTATAACTGTTTATACTCCTAATTCACAAAATGAACTGGCTAGACTTGATTATAGAATGAAGTGGGAAGATGATTTTAAAGAGTATTTAAAAGAACTTTCAAAAAAGAAGTCAGTAATCGTATGTGGAGATTTAAATGTAGCACATAAGGAAATAGACTTAAAGAATCCTAAGACTAACCGAAAAAATGCAGGATTTACAGATGAAGAAAGAGAAAAGCTTACTGATTTATTAAAGGCAGGCTTTATTGATACATTCAGATATTTTAAGCCAGATGTTACAGGGATTTATTCTTGGTGGTCATATAGGTTTAATTCAAGAAAGAATAATGCTGGATGGAGAATTGATTATTTCCTAGTATCAGAAGATATGAAGGATAGATTGGTTTCAGCAGATATACACACAGAAGTTCTTGGCTCAGATCATTGTCCAGTAGAACTAGTAATAGAATAATTTACTCAAAATAGACATAAGCTAAAATTTAGTTTATGTCTATTTTTATGGAAAATGTCAATGGAACGAAAGAAAAAAGTATAAAAAAACATATTTTGTTGAAACTATGTAATAAGTAGAGGATTTTGAAAAAATTAAGGAGGTATAAGTGATGTATTGGATAATTAGGGGAGAAGGAAATGGAGTATGCATAAAAAATCTTATGAAACTCATAATAGTTTTGGCTTTGGTTATAGTAAGTACTAGCTCTCTTTTTACATATGCCTATGAGCCTGCAGAAGCTTCTAATGAAAATGTTAATAATAATTTTAAAGTATGTATTGATCCAGGTCATCAAGCTAAATATGATTCTAGGGGGGAGCCAGTGGCACCTGGAAGCAGTACAAAGAAAGCTAGAGTGTCAGCAGGTACAAAAGGAGTTGCCACTAAGAAGAATGAGTATGAAGTAAATTTGGAAGCAGCATTATTATTAAGAGAAATGCTTAATAATAAAAGTTATAATGTAATAATGACAAGGGATAATAATAGCTAATGAAAATAATTCAGATATTGCCATCAGGATACATTGTGATAGTTTACTAGATAGCAGTAAGACTGGAGCTACAATTCTTGTGCCTAATAAAGAATGTGAATGGACAAAAGAGATATATGAAAATAGTTATACATTTGCTACAATACTACAGGAAAAATTAAAAGAAGGAAATATTAAGGTGAATGGAGTATTTGAAAGAAAGGATATAACAGGATTCAATTGGTCTAAGGTACCAGTTATAATTTTAGAGATGGGGTTTATGAGTAATTATAATGAAGATACTATGCTATCTAATCCTAATTATCAAAAAAAGATTATGAATTGTGTATCTGAAGCAATAGATGAATATCAAAATGTTATGATAAAAAGATAAATTTATTTCATAAAGCATAAAAATAGGAATAAAAATATAAAAAGAGGATAAAATATAAGATAAATATTATTTTCCAAAATAATAATGTATAGGAGGTATTTGGTGAAAAGGTATAATTTAATTTATTATTGGCAAAACTTCTTGGCTAATCAAGATGATGTCTCACTTAAACCTAATGCATACGTTATAAAGTTTTGTATAGTAAATAAATATAGTTATGATTATTATTGTAATTGGTATTCGTTTGCAAAAGTGGAAAAATTAATAAGTTTCTTAAAATGTGTAGTAATACCTTCAACATATATAACAAAGGCATTTGGCAAAGATGAAAATACAATATTTCTAGATGCTTTAGATAAATATGAGTGTATGGAGTATTTGGAAAGAGCCAGTGTTTTTGATAAAAGAGAATTATTAAGAAGAGTAAATAGGGAATATGATTTTTTAAGTAGAGTTGAAAAATGTAATTTAGGAATTGAAGGAGTTAAAAAGTATTTAGAATTAATTAATAAATACAATGATAAAAACAGCAAAATATTTCTTGAATTAGAATTTTATAAAAATGTAAATATGATTGGTAAAGGGTTAATAGATGAATATGAAAAGGAAAATATGCTCGATGACTTGGAAGAAAATATGGCTTTAAACAAAAATGAAATATTATCAATGTTTGAAAATATAGATAAGAATATGTTTATGTTAAAAAAACTCAATACTTATTTAAATAATACGCTTACATTCTAGTAAAAAACAAGAGATTAATAAATATCTCTTGTTTTTTTATATGAATAATGAAGGTAAATAGATATTGCATATTAACAAGAACAAAATAAAATGGTATATTAATATAAGTTATATAAAGTATTAGAGATACTTTTATTAAAAATTAGAAATGAGAGATGTGATTAAATGGATAAAAATAGATTTTTACCTATTTCTAAAGAAGATATGAATGAAAGAGGTTGGGAGCAGTGTGATTTTATTATTGTAACTGGTGATGCATATGTAGACCATCATAGCTTTGGTACTGCTATCATTTCAAGAGTTTTAGAAAATGAAGGTTATAAAGTAGGGATAATAGCACAGCCAGATTGGCATAGCACTGATGATTTTATGAAGCTTGGTAAACCAAGACTAGGATTCCTTGTTAATGCAGGAAATATGGATTCAATGGTAAATCATTATACTGTAAGTAAAAGAAGAAGAGAAAAGGATCTTTATTCACCAGGTGGTGAAATGGGATTAAGACCAGATAGAGCTACTATTGTTTATTGTAACAAGATTAGAGAGGCTTATGGCAAAATAAATATATGTATAGGTGGAGTAGAAGCTAGCCTAAGAAGATTTGCTCATTATGATTATTGGTCTGATAAAGTTAGAAAATCAATCTTAATAGATAGTGGTGCAGACCTTTTAATTTATGGAATGAGTGAAAAGCAAATAGTTGAAGTAGCTAGATGCATGAATGAAGGTTTTGATGCTAAGTACATACGACACGTGCCAGGAACGTGTTATTTAGTAGACTCAATGGATGAAGTTTACGAAGAACATATAGTTATTCCATCATATAAAGAAGTGACTGCCGATAAAATAGTTTATGCACAGGCTTTTAAAGTTACATATCAAGAGCAAGATCCTATAAGAGGAAGAACTATTGTTCAAGATCAAGGCGACAAGATACTTGTAGTTAACAAGCCAGAAGTAATTTTAAATAGAGAAGAACTTGATGCAGTATATGCACTTCCATATACTAAAGAATATCATCCATCATATAAGGAAGCAGGTGGAATTCCAGCTTTAGAAGAAGTAAAGTTCAGTATTATGAGTTCAAGAGGATGTTTTGGAAATTGTTCATTTTGTGCCATCACATTCCACCAAGGAAGAGCTGTAGAAAGTAGAAGTGAAGAGTCTATAGTTCAAGAAGCTAAAGAAATGACAGAAATGCCAGACTTTAAGGGATATATCCATGATGTTGGAGGTCCTACAGCTAACTTTAGAAAGCCAGCATGTAAGCATCAATTAACTATAGGTGCATGTAAGGTTAAACAATGTTTAAGTCCAAGTCCTTGTAGAAACTTAGAAGTTGATCATAAAGAATTTTTAAGTGTTCTTAGAAGTGTAAGAAGTTTGCCAAAGGTTAAAAAGGTATTTGTACGTTCAGGTATCAGATATGACTATGTAATGGCAGATAAGGATGATACATTCTTCAAAGAATTAGTAGAACATCATGTTAGTGGCCAGTTAAAAGTAGCTCCAGAACACGTATCTGAAGAAGTATTAAAATATATGGGTAAACCAGCTGGTAGAACATATGAAGATTTTAGACAAAAGTTCTTTAAGATAACAGAAAAGTTGGGAAAGAAACAATATATAATTCCATACTTAATGTCAAGCCATCCAGGTAGCACATTAAAAGAAGCAATAAACCTTGCTGAATACTTAAGAGATATTAAGTATCAACCAGAGCAAGTACAAGATTTCTACCCAACACCAGGAACATTATCAACAACAATGTTTTATACAGGACTTGATCCAATAACTATGAAGCCAGTTTATATACCTAAAACTAAGGAAGAAAAGGCTATGCAGAGAGCACTTCTTCAATTCAGTAATCCTAAAAATTATAATATAGTTTATGATGCATTAATGAAGGCTGGAAGAGAAGACTTAATTGGTAATGGACCTAAGTGCTTAATAAGATCAAAAGAGCAAAGATATATGGATGTTCATGGCTTAGGGTACAAAGGAAAGAGCAAAGGAAAGTCTAAAGATAATAGCGGCAGAGGAAGTAAAAACTCTAAAAATTATAAAGACTCAAAAAATTCAAAAAATAAAAAATCAAATGATACAAGGGATAATAGAAATCCTAGAGATTCAAGAGATACTAAAGCACCTAAGAAATCAAGAGGAAGCTTTAAGGAAAGACAGGCTGCAAAAAATAGAAGAAGCAGATAACAAAAAGATACTACATATGAATGTCAACTGAAAAATGACTTTCATATATAGTGTCTTTTTTGTTTTGTATTTTATAATTACAACAAAATAATGTAAAATATGGTATAATTAATTAAAAATAAGAAGAAATATGATGAATAATCTATATGTTATTAGTCTATTGGGAGAATAGTCTAAAATAAATAAATAAATCTATTCTCTTATACTCAAAGAGCAATTAATTATTTGAGAAATGGAGAATAATATGAAGTTGAAAAATTAAAGTGAGGATAGTATAAATGATTATAGCTAAAAAGATTGTTATAAAGGGAATAGTACAAGGAGTTGGCTTTAGGCCATTTATCTATAAGAATGCCTTTAAAAATAATTTAAAGGGCTTTGTAAACAATACTAGTAAAGGTGTTTTTATTGAAGTGGAAGGTTACCATGAAGATATAATTTCTTTTATTAAGGAAATAAGAGAAAAACCACCAGTTTTATCTAAGGTTACAGATATAAAGATAATAGATAAGGAAATAGAGGGATACACGGATTTTAAAATAATTGAAAGTGTGGAAGAGGAAGAAGCAATAACGTTACTTTCACCAGATATAGCTACTTGTGATGATTGTCTTAGAGATATCAGTGATGTAAATAATAGACGCTATAGATATCCTTTTACTAATTGCACCAATTGTGGACCAAGATTTTCAATTACTAAGAAAGTTCCTTATGATAGAGGTAATACTACCATGAGTGTTTTTGAAATGTGTACTGTTTGTAGAGTAGAGTATACTAATCCTATAGATAGGCGTTTTCATGCTCAGCCCAATGGATGCTCTAAGTGTGGTCCAAAAGTCTTTATTTGTGATAAAGAAGGACAGGAAATTATCTCTAAAGATCCCATAAAGGATATTGCAAAAGAAATAAAGAATGGTAAGATTGTAGCTATTAAGGGAATTGGTGGGTTTCATCTAGCTTGTGCTGCAAAAAGTGCTAAAGTTATAAATGAAATTAGGAAGAGAAAGAAAAGACCTGGTAAGCCTTTAGCTGTAATGATGAGAGATATTGAGACAGTTAAAAAATATTGTCACGTAAATGAATTGGAAGAAAGAATATTGCTTGGTAATAAAAAACCTATTTTACTTTTAGATAAAAAAAGAAATTCTCTTTTACCAAGGGAGCTTACTAATTATCAAAATGGAAAATTAGGTGTAATGCTTCCATATACGCCAGTACATCATATTTTATTTAGCGAGGATATTGATGTATTAGTAATGACTAGTGCTAATATAAATGGTGAGCCTATGGTGTATAAAAATCATGAAGCAATAGAAAAACTAAGAGGAATTGCAGACTTTTATTTAATGAATAATCGTGATATCTATATTCCCATAGATGACGCTGTTTCTAGAGTAGTTTTAGGCAAGGAAAGAGTTATGCGTATTGCCCGTGGATATGCACCTAAAGCAATGGAAATAAAAAATATGGCATATACTATTGCCTTAGGATCTAATAGCAATAATACATTTGCTATAGCTAATGGAGAAAATGTTTTTTTAAGTAATTATATTGGTGATTTAGTAAATTATAATACTTGGCAGCATTATATAAACTCATTAGAACATATGAAAAAAATTTATAAGATTAATCCTAAAAGCTATTTTTATGATCTTCATCCGAATTTTTATCAAAATGAACTATTAAAAGAAATAGAAATTAGGAAAATTGGAATACAGCATCATCATGCACATATAGTATCATGTATGGCAGAACATTCTTTAGAGGAAGAGGTAATAGGAGTTGCTTTTGATGGTACAGGCTATGGCACTGATGGAAAGCTATGGGGAGGAGAGTTTTTTATTTGTGATAGAGAAAGATTTAAAAGACTTGCCCATATAAATTATATTGCCCTTCCAGGAGGCGAAGGCGCGATTAGAGAGCCGTGGAAGATGGCCATAAGTTATTTATATGATACTTTTAAAGAAAATTATACTGTTTATTTGCCTAAGCATTTACAACAAAAGAAACATAAAATTATTACTGAGATAATAAAAAAGGATATCAATTCGCCTAAAGCTAGCAGTATAGGAAGACTCTTTGATGCAGTTGCAGCATTATTAGGATTTGACGATAAAATAACATTTCAAGGAGAAGCAGCTATAGATTTAGAGAATATATCCTGCAAGGATGATGAGTCATTTTATCAATATAATATTTGCTTGGAAGAAGGAAGCTATATAATCGATTGCAAGCCAATAATTAAATCTGTAGTAATTGATATAATAGATGGCATAGATAAAGAACTTATAGCCAGGAGATTTCATAATACTGTTATTGAATTTACCACTGTATTATGTGAAATATTAAGAAAAGAATATCATTTATCTTCAGTTGTATTAAGCGGTGGGGTATTTCAAAATGAAATACTACTAATCAATATATATGAAAAATTAATTAAAAAAGGCTTTAAGGTCTATATAAATGAACAAATTCCTGCCAATGATGAAGGAATAAGTATAGGGCAGATGGTAATAGGTAATGAGATATTAAAAAAGGAGCTTGTTGTTTAGCAAGCCCTTTTTAGTTACTATATAAAAGTTTTGTTATATGCTATTTATCAGTGTTTTTAGTAAAACATAGCTTACATACATTTACCTTGTTGCCAGCACTATCATTAGCTGTCCATGCAAGTTTTACTCTTTTTCTACCACAAAGAGGGCATGTACCTCTCCAGTCAGGAGTAGTTGCTTTAAGATATTTTCCTCTTCTTTGTTTTGCCATAGTATCACCTCCTTAAATTTAATTAATATGGTAAAAGTGTTCTTTAAAGTATATTCATAACTATCTAATAATTGAATAAGAAATATGAAAATTAAGCAAAATAAAATTATTATGATAGCAAGGAGATGATGATGTGAAAAAGATTGACATTGCGTTGCAAAAGACAGTAGCAAAGAGAATGATTGTTGATGGCGAACCCTGGGAAAAGATAATGGATGAAACTCATTTAAGATTGAAGGATTTAAAGATAATTCAAAGAGATGAAATAAATCCTCATTTTTAATATATAGGAGGGATGAAAAATGCAGAATGATAATAAGAGGACATATAACAAGGAAAATTACTTAAGAAATGGAACTAAGAGACAAAATCAATATGCAAAAAACAGCTTTAATAATAATGTTCAAGAACCAGCTTTAAATGAAAGTGGAGAAGAAGCTAAAAGAAGAGGATTTTAAAATAGCTATTGCTACAGTACTAAATATTTAGTGCTGTAGCTTTTTTGTGATACAAAATAAATGTTAAGTAATATTTTTTACCAACTATGTAATATGAGGAAATATGAAACATATATTTATATTGTAAAAAAGTTTAAATGGGAGGAATCATATGAATTTAATAGTTTTAGCTCCTGTAGGAGCAACGGTGGCATTATTATTTGCAGCATATTTTACTTATACAATTTTTAAAGTAGATGAAGGCACTGACAGTATGAAGCATATTGCAGAAAGTATACGTAAGGGGGCAAATGCTTATTTAAAAAGGCAGTATATTGCTGTAGGTAAATTTTTTGCAGCAATTTTTGTCTTGCTTTTAATTCTTTCTTATTTTGATTATGTATCTATATTTATTCCATATGCCTTTATAACAGGAGGATTTTTCTCTGCACTTAGTGGATATCTTGGAATGAAAATAGCTACTAATTCTAATGCAAGAACTGCTAATGCTTGTACTAAGAGTTTGAACAGTGGTCTAAGAGTAGCCTTTTCTAGTGGAGCAGTAATGGGTTTGGTAGTAGTTGGGCTTGCACTTTTAGATATAAGTGCATGGTACTATATTTTAAATTGGTATTATAATGGTGATGCATCATCTATTGCTTCAACAATGCTTACATTTGGAATGGGTGCCTCTGCCATGGCTCTTTTTGCCAGAGTAGGTGGAGGTATATTTACTAAGGCAGCTGATGTAGGTGCAGACTTGGTAGGAAAGGTAGAAATAGGAATACCAGAAGATGATCCAAGAAATCCAGCTGTTATAGCAGACAATGTTGGTGATAATGTTGGTGATGTTGCTGGAATGGGAGCAGATTTATTTGAATCATATCTAGGTGCAATAGTTTCCTCCTCAGCACTGGCTATTTCAGCAGGACTTAAAGGTAATGGTGTAGCACTTCCTCTTATTATCGCAGCAATTGGAATCATAGCATCAATCATTGGTACTTTTTTTGTTAAGGCAAAAGAAGATGTGTCTCAAAAATCACTTCTTGCAGCTTTAAGACGAGGGACATATTCTTCTGCAATAATTATTGCAATTGTAGCATATTTTTTAGTTTCTAATGTTTTAGGAAGTAAATATATAGGCATATATTTTTCTATACTTTCAGGACTTATAGCAGGTATTTTAATTGGCTTCTTAACTGAATACTATACCAGTGATAATTATAAACCAACTAGAGCTATTGCAGAATCCTCAGAAACAGGTTCAGCTACAGTAATTATTACAGGATTATCTGTAGGAATGAAATCCACAGCTTTTCCAGTAATAGTAGTAGGGTTATCAATACTTATAAGTTATGTGGTGGCAGGAGGGCTTGATAGCTATAGTTTAGGGCTTTATGGTATTGGGATTTCCTCAGTGGGAATGCTTTCAACTTTAGGAATAACTTTGGCCACAGATGCTTATGGACCTGTAGCTGATAACGCTGGAGGAATTGCTGAAATGGCAGGATTAGATCCATCTGTAAGAGAAAGGACAGATGCACTAGATTCTTTAGGAAATACTACAGCAGCAACAGGAAAAGGATTTGCCATTGGCTCTGCAGCCTTAACAGCACTTGCTTTTATAGCAGCTTATAAAGATTCAATAGAGCAACTAGTAGAAAGTAACCCTGATTTAAGTTTTCAGTTTGACCTTTCAATTTTAAACCCTAATGTTTTAATAGGTTTGCTTATAGGTACCATGGTTACTTTTGCCTTTTCTTCTTTCACTATGAGTGCAGTGGGTAGGGCTGCTAGTAAGATTGTTATTGAAGTAAGAAGACAGTTTAAGGAAATCAAAGGATTAATGGAAGGTAAAGTAGATCCAGATTATGCATCATGTGTTGATATATGTACTAAATCAGCATTAAGGGAACTTGTAATAATTGCAGCCATTTCACTTATTACACCAATTGCAGTTGGTCTTATCCTAGGGCCCAATGGGGTGGCAGGTTTGCTTGGTGGATCAACTACCAGTGGTTTTGTTTTAGCAGTTATGATGTCAAACTCAGGTGGAGCATGGGATAATGCTAAGAAATATATTGAAGCAGGTAATTTTGGAGGAAAAGGTTCAGAAAATCATAAGGCAACAGTAGTAGGAGATACAGTAGGAGACCCATTTAAAGATACTTCAGGACCAGCTTTAAATATTTTAATTAAGCTTATGTCAGTAATAGCAATTGTTTTTGGTATGGTAATACTTAAGTTTTCAATTTTTTAATCATTAAGTGAAAAGGGAGCAATTTTTATATTGTTCCCTTTATAATATTAATAATGAACATCTAAAAAATGAAATCTAATGTTGTCATTGCTCCATCCTAAATCATATGGAACCAGTAGTCTATCAGTATTATGACATGTAACTAGAGGATAACCTTTAGAATCTAATCCAGTGACTGTAGAAATATGTGTAATTCTTCCTTTTTTTTCGTAACCTACAAAATCTCCAGGCTTTAAATTAAAGGCTGCTTTATAGATATCATTATAGCTTCCTTTGGCAATATATGATGCTCTACCGCTATTAACCATGTAATTTTTAAATTCCTGAGCATTAACCCAAGCTTTAGTACCAGACTTTCCAGAATAACTCCAAGAAGAGTTTTTCTTAAATTCTCCTCCCTCATATAATATTTGAGAAGCAAAGTTAGCACAATCACCACCATCAGGATTAAAGTTTTTGTAATTCTTATTATACTTAAATAAATGTTCTTCATCATCGGATACACCACAATAAGTATGGGCGTAATCAATAGCTTTTTTTGTTCTTTCATCAGGTGTATATTTAGGTGCTTTATGTGATAAAATGTAATTTTTAATTTCATTAGATTTTATGTTGTTTAAATCTAGTGAATCAGCTAAAGGGTCTGTATACCATTCTTTTTCAATGATAAATCTGTTATCATCACTTTTTTTTAAATTCAAATAATGGCATGTGCCTAGTTTAAATCTATTTTCTATACATGGCTCATCTTCATATTTGTAGAAAAATTCTGTGGAAACATAACAGATAACTCCATATAAATTTTTCTCTTTTTCAATGGCTTTACTTATATTCACAATAGAATTAATCCTACTAAAATTAGCTCCTTGTTTTTCACACCAGTTGGAAAAGTATTTAATTTTCTTGATTTCATTTTCATAAGCCCACTGACCAGTTTTTTTATCCAAATTATAAAAAGATTTTAAACCTTCACTATCATTAGATAAGATAGATGAATTTCTATTGAGAAATAAGTTATCTAGTAAGGGTTTAAACTGAGACTTTAAATCTTTGTTATCTTCAATGAGATTATTTTCGTCCTCCAGGGTAGTAATATCGTCTCTAGGTATATTATAACTGTAGCAAGGAATGGAGCACATATTTAAAAGCAAGTAAAAGAAAGAGATTAATTTAACTAATAAACTAATTTTCAAAGATATCAAACCTTTCTATAGCATTTTAGAATGAAAAATACTAATGAATTCAAATATTTAATTATATTTTATGCAATTATAGAATTTTTATAGGTGTTAAATTAATCTTGTAAATGATGTGGAATATGGAAATGGAAAATCATAAAATAATTAAAGTTAAATATAAAGGAGTAGGATTATGTCAAAGAAGGATTTAAGTAGATTATATGATAATGCCTTTACGATACCTTTTAATGATGAGGATAAAATTGTTTTTATGTCAGATGTGCATCGTGGTGATGGAACATATTACGATGCCTTATTAAATAATAGAAATATATATTTGACAGCACTTAGATATTATCTTAGAAATAATTTCATTTATGTAGAAGTGGGAGATGGTGATGAACTATGGAAAAATAGGGATTTTACTGAAATAGCATATGCATATGAATCAGTATTTAGAGTATTTAATAAATTTAGCAAGAAAGATAGGATTTTTATTATATATGGAAATCATGATATAATAAAGAGTAAAAAAAATTTTAAATTAAAGCAAGAAAAATGTATAAATAAAATTGGCACAAAATATGGCAATGAGTTTATGGAATTTATAGATAATAATATATTTTATGAAGGAATTAATTTTTTATATACTCCACTAAATGAAAAGTTTCTTGTAACCCATGGACATCAAATAGATATTACTAATTCTACCTTTAAAGATATAAGTAAAATATTAGTGAGATATATTTGGAAATTTATGTATGGAATAGCAGGTTTTCGTGATCCAACTAATTCAGCAAAAAGTAAAAATAAAAGAACACTTATTGATAATAAATTACAACAATGGGTTAAAGAAAATGGTAAAATGCTTATATGTGGGCATACTCATAATAGTTATTTTCCAGATATTCATGAACCACCATATTTTAATGATGGATGTTGTGTACTTCCAGATGCAGCAACTGCCATTGAAATTTCAGGAGGAAAGATATCTTTGGTGAAGTGGAGCGTACAGGCTCAGGAGACGGGTATACTTTGGGTGAAGAAAGCAATTATTGGGGGTCCTGTATCCATTGAAAACTATTTGTTATGGGCAAGGAATGAAAGAGATAGGTTAAGAAGAGCAGAAGAGGAAGAAAGAAAAAATAAATAAAATTATGTAAGGAGAATCAGAAGATGAATTTAAGCGGTAAAGTTATTTTGGTTACAGGTGCATCAAGAGGAATTGGCAGAGCTATTGCCATTGAACTTGCATCAAAGGGAGCTGCAATAGCAATAAATTACTCAAAAGATGATGAAGGAGCAAAAGCTACATTGGAAAATATTATTAAAAATGGAGGTTATGGTAAGCTTTTTAAAAAAGATATTTCTAATTATAAAAATTGCAGAGAGCTTATTGATGAAGTTATAGGGACTTTTGGTAAGTTAGATGTATTAGTAAATAATGCAGGAATATCAAAGTTTGGATTATTGATGGATATGTCTTTAGAAGAAATAAATGATTTAGTAAACACCAACTTGATGGGAGCAATATATCTTTCTAAACTAGCTATTAATAATATGATGAGAAATGGTGGTAATATAATAAATATTTCATCTGTTTGGGGAGAAGTAGGAGCATCATGTGAAGTTATATATTCAGCAACTAAGGGAGGGCTTAATTTATTTACTAAAGCTTTAGCAAAAGAAGTGGCTTCATTTAATATAAGGGTAAATTCAGTAGCACCAGGAGTTATTAATACGGAAATGAATAATGTACTTGATAGTGAAGAGAAGGAAGTTTTAAAGAATGAAATACCGATGATGAGATTCGGTGAGGCTCATGAAGTAGCAAGAGTGGTTAGCTTTTTATGTGAGGATAAATGTAAATATCTTACTGGACAAATAATAAGAATAGATGGTGGATTTATTTAAATTATAGTAGGAATATATGGTGGAATATTATGATAAAAATAAAGATAGACAAAAATAAAAAAGGTGAGCCTAATTTCAAATTACATTTTAAGAAGATTGATGAAAGAGAAGAAAGGTTTTTAAAGCGAGCATTAATGGAAGGCAGGGAGATAAAGGGAAGTTTTAAATATGAAATTCCTCTTAGGTTTTTTATGCCTATTATCAGGAATATAAAAAAAGAAAATTTAAAGGTTGATAGATATAGTAAAAATACATTTTATGAATTTTCAGATAGGTATGATGAAAAATATTATTATTCATTTGAGATAAATGCAAAGTATATGAAGAAATGGCGTCAGGAAGAGTGTCCAGATATTTTCAAGGTTGAAATAGATAGTGAAACACTAGAGCTAAAAAAAGAAGTTGTATTTAAAAAGATTGATAGAAGAATAAAAGATGCTTAAGATTTTAGCATCTTTTATTTTTAGTTAAGATTATCATTAGCCTTTGATAAGGTAAACTTAAATAACACTCCATTTAAGCTATTGGTCATGGAATAAGCACTATTATGAAGTTCTAAAATTTTCTGAACAATTGCAAGTCCAAGCCCAAAGCTATTGGTAGATCTATCACCAGATTTATCAAGTTTATAAAACTTAATAAATATATTAGAAAGTTCTTCTTCAGGAATATGAGTACCAGTATTTTCAATAGATATTTCAAAGTTATCAGTATTTTCAATGATACTTATATTTATATAATTTCCACAGGGAGTATATTTTATTGAGTTGGTAATTAGGTTTTGAATTACCTGTTCAATTTTAAGGATATCACCTTGTACATAAGCAAAGTCAGGAACAGCTATATAGTTTACTGTAATGTCTTTTTCTTTTAGCTCTAAGTTAAGATTTTTAACTTTAGCACTTATCAGTCTTACTATATTAAAACTTTCTATTTGTAAAAGCATTGAATTTGACTCTAACTTTGAAAGCTCCAGCATACTGGTAACTAGCGTATTCATTTTTCCTGCTTCATCAATAATTGTTTCAAGATATATTTGGGCATTTTCAGGAGAAACAATACCATCTTTTAATCCTTCGGCATAACCACTGATTATGCCAATAGGAGTTTTTAAATCATGGCTTACGCTGGCTACAAAATCTTTACGCATAGTTTCAAGTTCACGTTCTTTTTCTATGTCAGCCTCTAATTTTATATTTTTCTCTTTTAAATCATCAAGAGATTTTTTTAAATTAGCTGATAGAAAGTTCAGTGTCATTGCTAAGCTGCCAATTTCATCATCAGAGGTTACATTACATTTTACACTGAAATCCAAGTTTGACATCTTCCTTGCAATATTATTTAAATTTTTCAATGGTTTAGCTATAAGATTGGCATAAACTATTGAAAGAAATGTTGCAACAATAATAAATCCAATCAGCATATAGAAGTAAAAGGTTTTTATAACTGAACTAGCTTCTTTTATTGGCTGTATTGATGATACAGAAATAAATAATGCATCATTGTTATTTTGTAATGACATAGGTGAAATAATACCAATTTGCTTTGTATTGCTAGAGCGATTAGTAAAAATAGTAGCAAGGGGTGCATTTTCATCTAATACTGTATTAATAAGTTTAGTATTATATAGTAGTTCAGCACAAAAATTTGTAAGTGTAGAAAAAGTATTATCTGAATTTTGATTATTGGATACATAAACAACATCATTTCTATTTAATGGAATAATAGCAACTCTAGAAGAGTTTTTTTCTTCGTAATTTGTTAGTGCAGCAGATAATACCTCATTATTATGTATTTGATAAGAATACATATATCTAAATTCATTAGCTTGATTAAGAAGATAGTCTTTCTTTTTATATAGATAAAATTCTTCAAAAAAAACAAGTTGAAAGAATAAAGTTATAAAAAATACTCCTAATATTAACCCTAAGGTTATGGTAAATAATTTTCTGCTGATACTTTTACTATTGGTTAACATCAAATTTATACCCACTTCCTCTTACAGTTATAATGTAATTTGCTTTTTCTCCAAGTTTTTCTCTTAGCCTTTTAATATTTGTATCTACTGTACGAAGATCTCCATAATAATCTATTCCCCAAACATTATCTAGAATAGTATCTCTAGTTAATGCAATGCCAATATTATCAGATAAATAAACAAGAAGCTCGTACTCTTTTGGTGAAAGGGCAAGTTGAACATTATTAACTTTTATTTCATGAGAAAGCTTATTTATTGTAAGACCATTATAATTTTTTGTAGAAGATTGATTTTCACAAAGATCAGCAGTTCTTTTTAAAAGTGCTTTAACTTTTGCTACAAGAATTTTAGGAGAGAAAGGTTTAGTTACATAGTCATCAGCTCCTATATCATAGCCATAAAGTTTATCTTCTTCCTGACTTTTGGCAGTAAGAAGAATTATTGGAATATCAGATACTGTTCTAATGTTTTCAAGAACAGTTAGCCCATCAATTTTAGGCATCATTATATCTAAAAGGATAAGGTCAACATTATTATTTTTAAAAACCTTAAGACCTTCTTCACCATCACAGGCTTCAATAACAGAAAATCCTTCACTTAATAGATAATCTTTCAGTAAAAAACGTATTCTAATTTCATCTTCAATAATAAGTATTGTTTTATTCATAAATAAGTCCTCCAGTATATACTTAATAATAATTATAGTCTAAAAACTTAAAAATAAAAACATGTTAATATATTATTGTAATTAATATTTAAACATATTATTATAAAAAGAAGTGGATTAAAAATGAATTTTAGCTGTCCATAAAGGCATTTAAAACAATTATAGGAGATGGGAAAGGAAATTATCAGATGATAAAATTAAATTTTGATGTTAAAAAACACAAATTAGAAAACGGGTTAGAAGTATTAACAATAAAAAAGGATACACAAATATCTTCTATTAATGTAGGAATAAAGGTTGGCTCATTAAATGAAAGTAAGGATGAAAAAGGGATTTCACATTTTATTGAGCATATGATGTTTAAAGGAACAATTAAAAGAGGTTTTGAAAAGTTAAATGATGATTTAGAATCATTAGGCGGAGAATATAATGCATACACTGATTATTCCATTACTGTTTACTCTATAAGTTGCTTAGAAGAGGAATTGGGAAATGCAATAGAGTTATTGGGAGATATGGTTACTAATTCTGTATTTTTAAAAGAGGAGATAGAAAAAGAAAGAGGAGTAATTCTTGCAGAAATGAAAGCAAGTATGGATAGTGTAGAAGATTTAAGCTTTAAGAGAGTTAATGAAATTGCCTTTGAAAAAAGCTGTTTAAGATATGATGTGGCAGGAACAGAAAAGAATGTAAAGAAATTTACTAGAAAAGATATTATTAGTTATTATGAAAAGCACTATATACCTAATAATACATTAATAACTATGGTTTCATCTTTAGAGCATGAAGAAGCTTTAGAGAAAATAAAAGAAAACTTTGGGCATTGGCAATCAAAAGAATTAGTTGCAGTAGAAATATTTGATGAGCAGAATAAGGCCATTAGGAAAACAACTTATAAGAAAAATATTGAATTAAGTACTATAATGTATCTATTTACTTTTTACGATTTAGAAAAGGATTTAGAATTACCACTTAGAATACTTAATCATAGATTAGGAGAAAGTTCTAATTCACTTTTATTTAGAGAAGTAAGGGAAATTAGAGGGCTTGCCTATGATATATATTCACATCTTGATATGACCAATCATATAAAGTCATTATACATTTATACCGCTGTAGCTGAAGAAGATGTTAATAAAACAATAGAAGCAATAAATGAAATTTTAGAAGGGGTTAAGAAGAAGAAGATAGAAATTGGAGAAAGGGACCTTGATATAATGAAGAAGGTTCATAAAACAGCTGTTATTTCAACTTTAGATGATTCTTCTGAATTATGCAGTTATATTTTAAATCAATCCATAGAAGATGAGGATATTTATGAGTTTTTACATGATATGGAGAGAATTAATAATATTACAAGCGATGAAATTTATGAGGTAGCTAATAAAGTTTTAAAAAATCCAACTATTCATATATTAAAATCTTAAAAGGTGGATATAATTATGAATATAATTACAAAAATAGAATGTGGAAATCGTAATAAAAATACAGTTAATATATATATTGATGAAGAATATGCTTTTTCGGTGGATATGGAAATTGTATATAAAGAAGGATTAAAAGTTAAAGATTCAGTAGACTATGATAAATTAAAGAAGATTATTGAAGAAGATAATTATATTAAATGTAAAAATGCTGCCATAAAAATAATTGAAAGGTCTTATAAAAGTGAAAAGGAAATAAAAGATAAATTATTAAAAAAGGAATTTGATAATAATACTGTTAATAGGACTTTATCATTTTTAAAAGAATATAATTTAATAGATGATGAAAAACTTGTATCTATGTATGTAAAAGATAGATTAAGAAATCAAGGAGAAAAAAAGATAAAGTATAGTTTGATGCAAAAAGGAATAAATGAGGAGCTTATTTATAGAGAGTTAAATAAGATTAATAATGATGATTTGGAAGATATAGCTTATAATTTAGCATTAAAGAAGTACGAAGTTCTAAGTAAAAGGGAAAATGATAAATATAAATTATATCAAAAGCTTACTAGATATTTAATGGGCAGAGGATATGGATATGATTTAGTCTCTAGGGTAGTGAAGAGAATAGTTAATTAAGAATAATTATGAAGGGAGCCTTTATGAGAGAGTTAGTAGCATATATTATTTGTGCTATAATTGTATTATATGGTATAAGGGAAAGTATACTTACAGCATTTGAAGAAAGAACTTTGAAATATTCAGTATACAAAGTTTTATATTATTTTTCTATTTTGCTGACATTTTTTCTGGTAATTGTTAATTTAAATTTAGTAATGACTATAATTATAAGATTTAAATTGCAATACTTGACCTTTATATATAATACAAAGTATACCAATAGCATTATACTAATTATATTTTTCTGTATTAGCCAGAATATTATTTATGTATTGTTAAAGCTATTATCTCAACATGTTATTTCAGCATTTAAAAGCAATGAAAAGAGGGTTATCCCTTTATACATTATTTCAGGATTTTTAGGGTTTATTAAAGGATTAGTAATTATACTAATAGTATTTGTAGGTGTAATTACTTACAATAGAACCATAGGAGCCAATAATAAAATAGATTTATTTAGTGATTTTTCATCCTATAATAAAATAAAGACTATTATATTTACCAATAGTAGTTTCAATCCTGATATGTATCCGGTGAATGACAACACAATTTCTACAGCTAATAATATTATCTATTATAATGGAGTAACCTTAGAAGAAGGTATACAATCTAATGAGGAAATCGATAATAAGGCTAAAGAAATAATAAAATTTTGTGATGATGATAGAAGTAAGGCCAAGAGGATATATACATGGATAGGTACCAATATCCAGTATGATTCAGAAAAGGCATCAAAGGCTTTAAATGAAGAGGAGCTAGATGGTAGTGGCTCAATTACTGCTTGGCATAGTGGTAAAGGAATATGCTTTGATTATGCATGTCTTTATGTATCAATGGCAAGGGCAGCAGGATTAAAGGTAAGGTTAGTTACGGGAGAGGCATTTGATGGTAATAGTTATGGTTCTCATGCTTGGAATCAAGTTTATCTGTCAGATGAAAGAAGATGGATAAATGTTGATACGACCTTTTATATTTCTGGAGATTATTTTGATAGCAATTTATTTGAAGAAGATCATATAGAAGAAGAAATTGCCGGTGAATGGTAAATAAGAAAAGCACTTTAGCTAAAGTGCTTTTTTATTTTTGGAAAGAATAAGTTTTATTGCCTTTTCGCAGTCAAGATCAGAGCTATCTAAGGCCCAAGCTAAATTGAAATAAATTAGAGCTTTGTTGCTTTCCTGCTTCATAGCATAGCAATATGCTAGGTTAAAATAGTATTTACTTTCTTTTTGAAATTCCAAAGATTTTTTTATCATCTTTATAGCAGAATCAAAATCTCTTAATTTTATATAGCACACACCAATATTATAATAAGAGCATGGAACATTGACATTTGAATCAATTGACAACCTATATGAATTTATTGCTTTTTGAAACTGTTTTTCAGTATAGAATTTATTACCTTCATTGAAGTGATTCATTTTTCCCTCCTATGATTTATAAATATATTTTAATTATGTTCTCCATATGGGAATATTATTCATTAAATTATATTATTTTACAGGGTATATTATGAAAATTATAAAAAAATAGAATGAAAAATTTTCATTAAAATATGTTATAATATAGTAAAAATGGAATATAATATACATAATTGTATATAAATATAAAATAGAAAGAGAGATATATTATGGGGAAGTATAAAGTAGGTATTGATGTAGGCTCAACTACTATTAAAGTATTAGTAATTGATGAAAATAATAATATTAAATATAGCACTTATAAAAGACATTTTTCAGACATAAAAACTACCTTAAAAGAGAGCCTAGAACAATGTTATAAATTTATAGGTAATAGCAATGTTAAAATGATGGTGACTGGTTCAGGTGGACTAGCTGTATCTAAATGGCTAGAGTTATCTTTCGAACAAGAAGTTATTGCTTGTAATAAAGCCATAGAAACCTTTATACCTCAAACAGATGTAGCTATAGAGTTAGGGGGAGAAGATGCAAAGATAACTTATTTTAGCAGTGGGATAGAACAGAGAATGAATGGAAGTTGTGCAGGAGGTACTGGAGCATTTATAGATCAAATGGCAGTACTTTTAAATACTGATGCTATAGGAATTAATGAATTATCTAAAAATGCAGAGATAATTTATCCTATAGCTTCTAGATGTGGGGTATTTGCTAAAACAGACATACAACCATTAATTAATGAAGGTGCAAGAAAAGAAGATATTGCTGATTCAATTTTCCAAGCAGTTGTTAATCAGACTATTAGCGGATTAGCATGTGGTAAACCTATAAGAGGACGAGTAGCATTTTTAGGAGGACCACTTCATTTCTTAGATGGACTTAGAAATAGATTTATTAAGACTTTAAATTTAAAAGAAGGTGAGTACATAGTCCCTAAGGAATCCCACTACTATGTAGCCATAGGAGCGGCGTTATTGGCAAAAGACGAAAAATATGTACAGCTTGATAATATAATAAGAAAAATCAGTACCATAAAAGTAGAAGATGATGGGAAGGGACATATGGAGCCTTTATTTAATGACAATGATGATTATGAAGAGTTCAAGAAAAGACATGAAGATGATAAGGTTAAGAGAGCTGATTTAAACACTTATAGAGGTAAGGCATTTTTGGGAATTGATGCAGGTTCAACAACTACTAAGGCAGCTCTTATTGGTGAGGAAGGTCAACTGTTATATTCATATTATAATAGTAATGAAGGTAGTCCCTTAAATAAGAGTATAGAAATATTAAAGGATTTATATAAAAAGCTTCCTAAAGAAGTGGAAATAGTAAAAAGTACAGTAACAGGTTATGGTGAAGGACTAATTAAGACAGCCTTAGGAATAGATATTGGAGAAATTGAGACCATATGCCATTTTAAAGGAGCAGAGGCTTTTTTGCCAGGGGTAGACTTTATTTTGGATATTGGTGGACAAGATATGAAAGCCTTGAAGATGAAAGAAGGAAATATTGATAATATTTTGATAAATGAGGCATGTTCTTCAGGGTGTGGGTCATTTATAGAAAGTTTCAGTAAATCATTGAATCTTCCTATTAAAGAGTTTGCGAAACTTTCTATTGAAGCTAAGAAACCAGTAGATTTAGGCTCTAGATGTACTGTATTTATGAATTCAAAAGTTAAACAGGCACAGAAGGAAGGTTATGAAGTTGCAGATATATCAGCAGGTTTATGTTATTCAGTAATAAAAAATGCTTTATATAAGGTTATAAAGATACGCAATTTTGAAGAGTTAGGTAAAAAAGTTATTGTACAAGGTGGAACATTTTATAATGATGGTGTTCTTAGAAGTTTTGAAAAGATAACAGGAATAAATGTAGTACGTCCAGATATTTCAGGTATAATGGGAGCTTTTGGTGCAGCATTAATAAGTAGGGAAAGATATATAGAAGGTAAAGAGACAACATTAGTATCAAAAGAGGAGCTAGGAGATATAAAAATAGCAATCAATACTATGAGATGCGGTGGCTGTGGTAATAATTGTCTTTTAACAATTAATAAGTTTTCCAATGGTAAGAAGTTCATTACAGGAAATAGATGCGAGAAGCCTTTGGGAAATATGAAAGGAAAAAGAGAAATCCCTAACTTATTTAAATATAAGTTAGAAAGAGCTTTTGACTATACTCCTCTAGAAGAAAGTCAAGCGGAAAGAGGGGTAATTGGTATACCAAGAGTACTTAATATGTATGAAAATTATCCATTTTGGTTTACTCTTTTAACAAGTTTAAAATTTAGAGTAGAGATATCACCATTATCCAGTAGGAAGATATATGATAAAGGAATTGAGACAATTCCATCAGAATCAGCATGTTATCCAGCAAAAATATCTCATGGACATATATTGTGGCTTATAGAAAAGGGAATTAAAAATATATTCTATCCATGTGTAGCATATGAATACAAAGAAGACCCTACAGTAGACAACCATTATAACTGTCCAATGGTAACATCATATCCAGAGGTTATTAAGAATAATATTGATGAAATAAAGAAGCAGGAAATAAACTTTATTTCACCTTTCCTTTCATTAAGCAATGAAGAAAAATAAGGAAGCTGTTAAGAAGGCTTTTGAAGAAAGAGAAAAATTTGTAACAGATATAAGGAAAAAAGGTGAAGAGGTTATTAAATATATTGAAGAAAATCATATAAAAGGGATAGTGCTTAGCGGTAGACCTTATCATGTAGATCCAGAAATTAATCATGGATTAACAGATATAATTACTTCTTATGGGATGGCAGTTCTTACAGAAGATAGTGTTGCTCATTTAGATAAGGTTGAAAGACCTCTTAGGGTTGTGGATCAATGGATGTATCATAGTAGATTATATAGGGCAGCATCTTATGTAAAAAATAATCCAAACTTAGAACTTATTCAAATTACTTCCTTTGGCTGCGGACTTGATGCCATAACATCAGACCAAGTTAATGAAATTTTATCATCAGCAGGAAAGATGTATACCCTTATAAAGATTGATGAAGGAAGTAACCTTGGAGCAGTAAGAATTAGAATTAGGTCATTAAAAGCAGCGATTGAAGAAAGAGAAAGAAAAGGTATTAAGCTAAAGCCGGTGACACAAGTGAATAAAAGAAATATTTTTACTAAGGAAATGAGGAAATATTATACAATCCTTTGCCCTCAAATGTCACCAATACACTTCGATTTTGTTGAAGTAGCAGCTAAGAGTATTGGATATAATGTAGAAGTAATGCCATCAATTGATAAGGAAGCAATAGAGTATGGATTGAAATATGTGAATAATGATGCCTGTTATCCGTCAATTATTGTGGTAGGACAAATGATTCGTGCTTTGATGTCAGGAAAATATGATTTAAATAAGACTGCTGTAATAATGAGTCAGACAGGAGGAGGTTGTAGGGCTACAAATTATATAGGATTTATTAAAAAAGCCTTAAGGGAAGCAGGTTTTGATAATATTCCAATAATATCATTAAATGCTTTGGGTATGGAAAAGCAGCCAGGATTTGAAATAACACCAGCTTTTGTTAATAGAGGGCTTATGGCTATATTATATGGAGATTTATTTATGAGAGTCTTATATAGGGTAAGACCGTATGAAAAAGTTAAAGGAGCAGCAAATACTTTATATAAGAAATGGAAAGATGTTGCATGCCAAAATGTGAAAAACGGAAAATGGATAGAATTTAGCAAAAATGTTCAAGATATAGTAAAAGATTTTGATGAGTTAGAATTATTAGATATAAAGAAACCAAAGGTGGGAGTAGTAGGAGAAATTCTTGTTAAATTTCATCCAACAGCAAATAATGACATAGTTTCACAATTAGAAAAGGAAGGTGTTGAAGCTGTTGTACCAGATCTTCTAGATTTTTTCTTATATTCATGTTATGATGCTGAATTTAAATATAAATATCTTTCTGGAAGCTATAAATCCATGCAGTTAAATAAATTAGCAATTAGGATAATAGAGTTATATAGAAAGAAAATTAAAACAGAATTAAGCAAGAGTAAGAGATTTGAATATCCAATGCATATAAAGGATTTAGGGAAGAAAGCATCAAAAGTATTGTCTCTAGGCAACCAAACAGGTGAAGGGTGGCTTCTTACAGGAGAGATGCTAGAACTTATTGATACAGGTGTAAATAATATTGTATGTGTACAGCCTTTTGCATGTTTACCTAATCATGTTACAGGTAAAGGAATGATAAAGAAACTTAAGGAACTTTATCCTTTATCAAATATAGTAGCAGTTGATTATGATCCTGGTGCATCAGAGGTAAATCAGATCAATAGAATTAAACTTATGCTGGCTGTGGCATTTAAAAATATAGATTTAGAAAATAAGTATAGTGAAAAGTATGAAATTAATGAAGAAGCAGTAAGTGAAGTTGCAATAAAATTAAATAATTAACAGTGAAATAAGAGAAAAATAAAAAAGATACGACATTTTTTTATTTTTCTCTTTATTTTTTTCGGACTTTTGACTATAATGTATGTATGTTTTAAAGGGAAAATTAATGGCAGGAGAGATAATATGAACGAAAATAATCCATATATACTAGTACTGGGGGCATCAATAGTAGATATAATTGGTTTTAGTAAGAGAGAATTTAAGGCAAAGGATTCAATTCCAGGATCTATAAAGATTTCGCTTGGGGGAGTTTGCAGAAATATTGCTGAGAATTTAGCTAGGGTAGGTATAAACACAGAATTCATTTCTATATTGGGAGATGATGCTAATGGGAGAAATATCTTAGAACATTCTAAGAGAATAGGTTATAAGATGGACAATTCATTAATATTAAAAGATGAATGTACACCTACATATATGGCAATACTAAATGAGCATGGTGAAATGGAGTCTGCAATAGTAGATATGGATAGCTTAGATAAAATGGAAAGTAGTTTTATAGATTCAAAAGCTGAAATTTTTGAAAATGCTGAGTATACTATTGTAGATTCAGACAACCCTGAATTATTAGAGTATGTTTTAAAGAAATTTCAAGGAAAAACTAAATTTATATTAGATCCAGTTTCAGCAAATAAAGCAACAAAAATAAGCCACTTGATGAAGTATTTCCATACAATAAAACCAAATAGATTAGAGACTGAAGCTTTATGTGGTTTTAAAATCAATGGTTATGAGGATTTGCAAAAAGCAGGAAGATACTTCTTAGAGCAAGGTGTTGAAAATGTATTTATAAGTTTAGATGCAGATGGGATTTACTATCTTACAAAAGGTGAAGAAGGTACTATATGCCAAAATGATAAGATAGACATAAAAAATGTAACAGGTGCTGGAGATTCGTTTGTAGCTGGATTAGGATTAGGATATATGAATGGGTTATCTATAATTGAAACATTAAAGTATGCAATTGCAATGTCAATAATTACTATTACACATGAAGATACTATTAATCCAGCAATAAGTAATGAATACGTTGAAAATTACATGAATAAAATGAGTTGGAAATAATTGTTTTTAAGAGATGCTTAGCGTCTCTTTTTTTTATGCTTAGGAAATAGTTAAAAAGAAAGTATGATTTTACATAATAAAAATAAAGGGATATTTATATAAGAGATAAGAAATAAAAAAAAGTATATAGGCGTAAATAAAATACTCGTAAATGAGTATAATAATTAATAAAACACTGCACAAATAAACTTTCAGTATAAATACTAAATAGATGGACAAAATATTTATGAGGTGATAAGTATGGGAAGTAAATTAAAAATTAATAAGAAAGAAAATAAGAATATAAGTCATAATCCTCGAGCAGAAAGTGTTAAATCATGTTTTGGAGAACCTAAAGCAAAGCCATATGATCCAACAGATTTTAAGATTTAATTTTTTGAGCATTCTAGCAATTTTTAGTCAGTGTTTAAGGCTGTAAAAAATAAATTTAATTATTGGGAATAGTTGAATGAAGATAGATAATAATAAAAAAGTTATAAGATTTATCAGTTGATGAAAAATAAATAAAATATATAAATGAACTGGAACCTATAAGATAGACACTTATAAAATAGATTCTATCTATATAGGTTCTTTTCGTGTACAATAAATAAATGTTGATATACATATTAAGTATTTAATATAATTATATTATAAATAATACATAATGCTTATTATTTGGAGGGGACTATATGGAACATGATGTTGTAACTAAAGAAAAAGGTAAAATAAAAGTAAAGGAGCCTAAAAAATATAGTGTCATTATGGAAAATGATGATTTTACAACAATGGAATTTGTCATTGATGTATTGATGAGCGTGTTTAATAAAGATAGTGTAGAGGCTAATAGAATAATGCTTGATGTACATTCTAAAGGAAGAGGAGTAGTAGGAACTTATCCATATGATATTGCTGTTACAAAAGTATCAATAGCAATGGATATGGCTAAAGAAGAAGGATTTCCCTTTATGATAACTATTGAGGAGGTTTAATGTATGCAGGTGACAAAAGAAGTTAATGAAGTAATAGTTGCTGCAATTGAATATGCTAGAGAAAATAAGCATGAATATGTAACAGCTGAACACATATTATATAAATGTACTTTTATAGAAAAAGTACAAAATGCCATGGAGAAATGTGGTGCAGATATTGAAAATTTAAGAAAAAATCTAAATGAATATTTTAATGAGTATATAAAGACTACAGAAAATACAGGTATTCAAGAAAGCTATAGTTTTCAGCAAGTGATATTAACATCTGGAGAGCAGGCTATGGCTTCTGGTAAAAATGTCATAGAAATTGAACATATTTTATCAGTTATATATATGATGGAAGATAGTTATGCTTTATATTTTTTAAATTTAGAGGGAATAGATAAAAGAAATCTTCTTTTTACTTTATGTCATAAAGAAGGGAATGTAAAGTCAGAAGAAGGTGGAGAAAAATCATCAAAAAATAAAGGTGAGCAAAAAGGCAGTAATAAATCTATAATTGAGAAGTATACTGTAAATTTAAATGAATTTGTTAAAGAGCAAGATAGTAATTTGCTTATAGGGCGTCAAGATATTTTAGATAGAACTATACAGATTCTATGCAGAAGAACTAAAAATAATCCTATTCATGTTGGAGAGCCAGGTGTAGGAAAGACATCTATAGTGTTAGGGCTTGCTAGACTTATTAATGAAGGTAAGGTTCCAGAAAAACTTAAGAACTCAGAAATATATTCTCTTGATATTGGTGGGTTATTGGCAGGAACTAAGTATAGAGGCGATTTTGAAGAGAGAATAAAAAAAGTGCTAGAGCAGATTAAGCATAGAGTTAATCCAATAGTTTATATTGATGAGATACACTCAATAGTAGGAGCAGGAGCTTTAGGTGGTGGTTCTTTAGATGCATCTAATCTTCTTAAGCCATATTTAATGGAAGGAAAGATAAAATTTATTGGTGCAACTACTTTTGATGAATATAAAAAACATTTTGAAAAGGATAAAGCTCTTACAAGAAGATTTCAGACAGTGGAAGTAAAGGAGCCTAGCATTAACGAAACTGTTGAAATTATTAATGGAATTAAAAAGTCGTATGAAGAATATCATAATGTATCTTATACTGATAAGGCTATTGAAAGTGCAGTTATTTTAAGTAATAAGTATATAAATGATAAATTCTTACCGGATAAGGCTATTGATGTTATAGATGAAGCTGGTGCATCTATTTCTATGGAAAATAGTGAAGAAAGAACATTAATTGATGATGTTAAAATTGAAGAAATAATTTCAAAAATGTGTCATATTCCTAAGAAAACAGTTGAAAAGGATGAAATTGAAGCTTTAATGACTTTAGAAAATAAATTAAAGCTTAATATTTTTGGACAAAATGTTGCCATAGATGAAGTTGTAAAATGTATAAAGATGTCAAGAGCTGGACTTAAAGATGAAGGCAAACCTGTTGCTTCAATGCTTTTTGTTGGACCTACAGGTGTAGGGAAAACAGAAATATGCAGAGTGTTATCAAAGGAATTAGGGATAAAACTTATTAGATTTGATATGAGTGAATATGGTGAAAAGCATGCAGCATCTAAGCTTATTGGAGCGCCACCAGGTTATGTAGGGTATGAAGAGGGGGGACTACTTACGGATTCAGTCCGTAAGAATCCATATTCTGTATTACTATTAGATGAAATTGAAAAAGCTCACCCAGATATTTTAAGTGTATTACTTCAGGTAATGGATTATGCTACACTTACAGATAACCAAGGTAGAAAAGCTGATTTTAGAAATGTAATACTAATTATGACTTCCAATGCAGGTGCCAAGGAAATTGGCAAAAATAAGGTAGGCTTTGGTGAAAGAGTAGTACAAGTAGAAGCCATCAAGGATGAAGTAAAACGATTCTTCACTCCAGAATTTAGAAATAGATTAGATAAAATTGTGGTATTTAACCATATAGATAAAGAAATGGCAAGAAATATAACTATAAAAGAAATCGGTTTATTTAAAGAACAATTATTAAGTAAAAATATAATATTAGAATTTGATGAGTCTGTTATAAATCATATAAGCAATGAAGGGGTTTCTAAAGAATATGGAGCAAGAGAAATCAGTAGAATAATAAATTCAGAAATTAAGGCATTGTTAATTGATGAAGTATTGTTTGGTAGATTAAAAGATGGTGGAAAGGCTAAAGTTGTATTTAATGATAGTAAATATGATATAGAGTTTTAGAAAATATAAAATTAACTATTTTTAAAGATAAATTTTATTGACAAAAAATATTTTATAGAATAATATAAAAACAAATAATATAAATTAAAAACTGTGATAAAGAGGAGTACGGATTAGGAAGTATTAAGAGAGGAAGGTCTTGGCTGAAAGCCTTCTATATGGAATATCCCGAAGGTAGCTTTTGAGTTTCTTTGCTGAAAGTTTAGTAATTAGTAGGCAAAGACGGCGTTCATAGTCGTTATTGAATTAAGAGCCCATAATAATGGCCAATATTTATTTAGTATAGTTTAAAGTTGAAATGCTAAAATAGTATTGTGCCTGTGGGAATAAAGGTGGTACCGCGAGTCTTCGTCCTTTTTTAGGACTTAGGCTCTTTTTTATTTGTACAATTTATTAAACTAAGGAGGTTTCTGTAATGGAAGAAAAAAACAATTTACCTACCACGTATAATCCAAAAGAATTTGAAGAAAGAATTTATAAAATTTGGGAAGAAAAGAAATATTTCACACCAGTAGTTGATAAGAGCAAAAAGCCTTTTTCAATTGTTATGCCACCGCCAAATATAACTGGTAGATTGCACTTAGGGCATGCATTAGACAATACTCTTCAAGATATGCTTATTAGATTTAAAAGAATGCAAGGATACTGTACTTTATGGTTACCAGGACAAGATCATGCATCTATTGCTACAGAAGTTAAAGTTGAAAATGAGTTATTGAAGCAAGGATTAGTAAAAAAAGAAATGGGAAGAGAAGCTTTCCTTGAAAAAGTTTGGGAATGGTCTGATGAATATAGAGGTCATATAAGAGAACAACTTAAGAAGATGGGAGTATCTGCGGATTTCTCAAGAGAAGCGTTTACAATGGATGAAAATTTAAACAAAGCTGTAAGAACTGTCTTTGTTAAGTTATATAATGAAGGACTTATATATCAAGGAAACAGAATAACTAACTGGTGTCCTAAATGTACAACAGCATTGTCAGATGCAGAAATAGAATACGAAGAAAAAGAAGGAAGCTTCTGGCACATAAATTATCCATTATCTGATGGTTCAGGATTCTTAGAAATAGCAACAACAAGACCAGAAACATTATTAGGAGATACAGCAGTTGCTGTTAACCCAAATGATGATAGATTTAAACATTTAATTGGTAAGACATTAAAGTTACCGCTAACTGATAGAGAAATACCAGTAGTTGGTGATGAATATGTTGATATAGAATTTGGAACTGGTGCTGTTAAAATAACTCCTGCACATGATCCAAATGATTTTGAAGTTGGTAAGAGACATAACCTTCCACAAATAAGAGTTATGGATGACCATGGTATAATAAATGAATTAGGTGGAAAATATCAAGGGCTTGATAGATATGAAGCTAGAAAACAAATGGTTGAAGATTTAGACAAATTAGGTCTATTAGTTAAGATAAAACCGCATACTCATAATGTTGGAACACATGATAGATGTGGAACAGTTATTGAACCAATAATATCTAAGCAATGGTATGTTAAGATGGAATCTTTAGCTAAGCCAGCTATTGAAGCTGTAAGAGGCGGAAAAACTAAATTTGTTCCAGAAAGATTTGATAAAATCTACTTCAACTGGATGGAAAATATTCAAGATTGGTGTATATCAAGACAATTATGGTGGGGACATAGAATACCAGTTTACTACTGTAATGATTGTGGACATATGATGGTTGAAGTTGATGCACCATGTAAATGTTCAAAATGCGAAAGCACTAATTTAAGACAAGAAGATGACGTTCTTGATACATGGTTCTCATCTGCACTTTGGCCTTTCTCAACTTTAGGATGGCCTAATAAAACAGAAGATTTAGAATACTTCTATCCAACTAACGTTCTTGTTACAGGATACGATATAATCTTCTTCTGGGTAGCTAGAATGATATTCTCAGGGATTCATAATATGGGAGAAACTCCATTTGATACAGTATTAATCCACGGTATTATAAGAGACTCTCAAGGTAGAAAGATGAGTAAGTCACTTGGTAATGGAGTAGATCCATTAGAAGTTATTGAAGAATATGGTGCTGATGCCTTAAGATTTATGCTTGTAACAGGTAATTCACCAGGAAATGATATAAGATATATTCCTGAAAGAGTTGAAGCAGCAAGAAACTTTGCTAACAAAATGTGGAATGCATCAAGATTCGTTATGATGAACTTAGATAAAGAAGTTATGGCTAAATATGCTGAATGCAAAGAATATAGCTTAGCTGATAAATGGATTTTATCTCAAATGAATACTCTTGTTAAAGAAGTAACTGAAAATATGGAAAAATACGAATTAGGAATAGCACTTCAAAAAGTTTATGACTTTATGTGGACTGAATTCTGTGATTGGTATATAGAACTTGTTAAACCAGTATTCTTCAGCGATGATGAAAAGCAAAAAGGAATAGTATACAACGTATTATATACTGTATTAACTACAGGATTAAAATTATTACATCCAGTAATGCCATTCATTACAGAAGAAATATATACTACTTTAACTGATGGTGAATCAATAACTATCTCAACTTGGCCAAAATTCAACGAAACATTAGTTGATGCTAAGGCTGAAAAAGATATGGAATACATCATAGAAGCTATTAAATCTTTAAGAAATGTTAGAGCTGAAATGAATGTACCACCATCAAGAAAAGCTAAAGTAATAAGCTATATTAATGATGAAGCTAGAGATGCATTTAATGCAGGTACAGCTTATATTGAAAAATTAGCTTCAGCTTCAGATGTTGAATTTATAAATGATAAAGCATTAGTTCCTGAAAATGCTGTATCAGTAGTAGTTAAAGGTGGAGAATTATTTATGCCACTACTTGACCTAGTTGATAAGGAAAAGGAACTTGAAAGATTAAATAAAGAAAAGAGCAAACTTGAAGGTGAAATAACTAGAATAGAAAAGAAACTTTCTAATGCAGGATTTGTTGCAAAAGCTCCAGAGGCTGTAGTAGAAGGTGAAAAAGCAAAAATGGCTAAATATCAAGAAATGCTTGATGCTGTTTTAGTTAGAATAGATACTTTAAAATAGTTTATAAAAAATGGATATCTACGTTGGTAGATGTCCATTTTTTATAAGAAAAATTTAAGATGAATCTGTTAAATAGTAGAGCAATAAATTTTGCATTTTTGTTAATTATACATTATATTTAAATAAAGGTGAAAATAAAAAATAAAATTTTGGGGTGGTTTGATGAAATACCAAGAAGCAATAAAATATATAACAGAAGTAGGGAATTTTGGCTCTAATTATGGCTTAGAAAGAACATATAAATTATTGGAATTTCTTGATAATCCGCATGGGAAACTAAAAATAATCCATGTAGCAGGGACAAATGGTAAGGGGTCTACCACGGCAATGATTACTTCTATGTTAAAGGAAGCTGGATATAAAGTAGGCATGTACACTTCTCCATTCTTAGAAGAATTTGAAGAGAGAATTCAAATTAATGGGAATAATATACCTAAGGAAAAACTTGCACAGCTTATGACAAAGATTAAGTATGCTGTAGATAAGGTGATAGAAGAGGGGTATAATCATCCTACGGAGTTTGAAATAATAACAGCATTGATGTTTTTATATTTTGCTACTGAAAAGGTGGATTTTGCAGTAGTGGAAGTAGGACTTGGAGGAAGACTTGATTCTACTAATGTAATAACACCTATCTTGTCTGTAATTACTTCTATAAGTTTTGATCATACAAATATTTTAGGAAATACCTTAGAAGAAATTGCTAGAGAAAAGGCTGGTATAATTAAGGCAGGTATACCCACTTTAATATATCCTCAAGAAGAGATAGTAGAAAAAGTGCTGAGCGAAAAATGTGAGGAGTTAGGTGCAAAGCTTTATAAGATAAATAAAGATGATGCAAAATTAGTTGAGATAATTAAGGAAGA
Source organism: Clostridium sp. 29_15 (assembly GCF_001916075.1). Classification (NCBI taxonomy): domain Bacteria; kingdom Bacillati; phylum Bacillota; class Clostridia; order Eubacteriales; family Clostridiaceae; genus Clostridium; species Clostridium sp. 29_15. The sequence goes on along the minus strand of NZ_MNRT01000015.1, from coordinate 5,512 downwards.
TAAGATATATCAGCTAGTAAAGGTGAAGTTAGATGATGAATATGATGTTAAGCTTCAACTATTAGGTGAGCATCAGATTTTAAATTTAGCAGTGGCTTTGAAGGCCTTAGAAATTATTAAAGATAAAGCAGCAAAGTTAAGTAAGGAAAGTATAATAAAAGCCCTGTCAGAAGTTAGATGGAATGGAAGACTAGAAGTAATGAGTAATGAGCCATGTGTTGTAATAGATGGAGCACATAATATTCAGGGAATAACGCAACTTGATAAAAATATTAAAAAATATTTTAAATATGATGATTTATATTTAATATTAGGAATATTAGCAGATAAAGACGTTGATCATATGGTTAAGGTTATTACTCCTCAAGCAAAGAAGGTCTTTACAGTAACACCTAATTCAATAAGAGCTGAAACATCAGAAGAGTTAATGGGAGTGGTAAAGAAATATAATCAGGATTGTCAAGCTTATAGTGATTATAAAAATGCTTTTGAAGATGCTTTAAAGCTTTGCAAGAAGGATAATTTACTGCTTATAAGTGGTTCATTATATATGATAGGTGAAATGAGAGGAATAATAAAAAAACATTTTAGTAAATAATACTTTGTTTACTAAAATTCACTAATATAGTATACTGATATAAAAAAATATATTAAATAAATATGTTCAATTTGAGGAGGAAAAAATATGTCAGCACATTTACATATTATGGCTAAGGAAGGCTCTATAGCAGAAACAGTATTATTACCAGGAGACCCTTTAAGAGCTAAATTTATAGCAGAAAACTTTTTAGAAGATGTAGTTTGTTATAATGAAGTAAGAGGAATGTATGGATATACTGGAACCTATAAAGGAAAGAGAGTTTCAGTGCAAGGAACAGGAATGGGATTACCATCACATTCTATTTATGTAAATGAACTAATTAAATTCTATGGAGCAAAGAGACTAATTAGAATAGGTTCAGCTGGATCTATAAATGACAATGTAAACGTAAGGGATTTAGTTTTAGCTCAAAGTGCATCAACGAATTCAGGAATTAACAAAAGAAGATTCCAAGGACTAGATTATGCACCAACAGCCAACTTTGAGCTATTATATGATGCATATAATATTGCTAAAAATAAAGGTGTTAATGTAAAAGTAGGAAATGTATTATCTAGTGATTTATTCTATGATGATACAAATGGGTTTGGAGCTAAGAATTGGGCAGAGTATGGCTGTCTTGCTATTGAAATGGAAACAGCAGAGCTTTATACATTAGCTGCTAAATATAATGTTGAAGCACTTTCAATATTAACTATATCTGATCATGTATTTAGAGGAGAAGAAACATCTCCAGAAGAAAGACAAAATACATTTACTGATATGATGGAAGTAGCTTTACAATTAATAAAATAAACTTTAATACAAAAAAGATGATTTTATATATCATCTTTTTTTGTATATTATGATTTTATTTTATTTTTAATATTAATGAACATTGATAGATATTTATTAGATTTAGCATTTTGTGTTTTTGAAATAGTAAAGCAATAAAAAATACAATTAAGAATTGAAACAAAACCACTAATAATAACACCTACTTTTAGAGAAAGATTAATTATAGTTCTTTGAGAAGAGTATAATTTTTTATTTCTTTCGTAATCTTCAATTAGGAAATTATTTACTCCATCAATAAAAGCTCTATAATCATTTTCAGAAATTTCCTCTCTATTCATAAATTCATTGTAATATTTAATATATTTTTCTTCTTCAGTATTTACAACGTCTAATACTGTATCTATATGGCTTATAAATACAGAATTAAGCACCTTATAGCCTACGAATAAAAATGTACAAAATATTAAACATGCAATAATTCTAAATATAATTTTAAAAGTTTTCACATTTATTCTCCCTAAGTTTTAATATTTTCCACTATATTATCGGTTAATATATGAAAAAATTAATATTAAATTTATTAATAATTTTAATTTTTTTAGTTAATATATTTAAGTAAAGGGAGAAGTGAAAATATTAAAAGTGCATTTAAAAATATAAGTGATATTTTTATAATATTTATTTCTTGTATTACTATGTATAATAGGTTATAAATATGGAGTTATTAATGTAAAAAAGTAGTTATAATGATATTTAATAATATATTATATATGTATAATAAATAAAATAAAAAGACAATCTTCTAAAAAGTATTACAAATAGCACCCATTAAAAGAATACAACATATAATGAAATTACAGTGTATCTTTTAAAGGAGGTGTAATATTGAAATCATTAATTCTATGCACAACAGCAAGTGATTCAATTTGTAAACTAGTATTAGATAGCTTAGATATGAAAAAAATAAGGTTAAAACATTGCGATAAACCAGTTGGGCCACATGGTATAAGGTCATATTCAGATACTGTTATTACAGCGAATAGTTATAATGATTCTGTATCTTTTTTTTATGGTGAAAATCTTATTGAGGACAAGGTTATAAGTGTTGGGCCAAAGCCAAATGATTTATTAATGCATGATTATAAAGTTTATGTAATTTGTGGAGAGTCTAATTCAATGGTTATATATGACCTTAAGGAAGATAAAAGTATAGGTGAAGTAGCTACTGAAAGTTGGCCGCATAGTATTGACATGGATTTTAATAATAAATTATTATTTGTGTCAAACTTGGAAAGTGATAGTATTACAGTAATATCCATGGATAATTATGATACTGTTGAAAATATTCAAGTGCCGGAATATCCTACAAAAATAAGGGTATCCAATGATAAAAAGAGGATTTATATCTGTTGCAGTTATTTAGGAAAAGATAAACGAGGATATATAGATGTAATTAATATTGGTAATTTTCAAAAAATAGCAAGGATTATGGTTGGATATTCACCAATAGATATGATTGAAGATGATGATAATATTTATGTTTCTAATTTTACCGATGGAACAATTAGTGTAATAGCCAAAAGAACATATACGGTAGAAAAGGTTATTTATGTAGGTGGAATGCCAAAGGGAATTTTTAAGTATGGATCAGTGTTATATGTAGCTGATTATTTAAAGAGTAAACTTATTTTAATTGAAGATGATAAAGTAATAAAAGTCATAGCAATCGAGTCTGAACCCAATGCCATGACTTTATTTTAATCATTGTCATCAAATAAGCTTTGAATTATTTTTGTATAAATAGTAGAAGGATCATCTTTCCATTTTGAACATAAAGAATTGGCTTGTTTTTTGCTAGGAACAGATACCTTTAAATCAATTAATAAGCTTTCATCTTCAAAGGCTCTTAAATTTACAATATAGGAATCATTATTATCAATGGTATAATCGCTATAAATTGTCAGCTCCTTTTTTATATTTTCAATAGTTGCGGAGATATAATTATTGATTATATCTCTTTTTATTGGAGCAATCCTGTCGGTGAAAAATGATAAAACATTTTCTCCTTTATCAGTTATGGAAATTAATTTTTTCGCATTTTTTTCAATATACTTTACAAAGTTAGAATATTCTAACTCGCTTATGTATTGTTGAAGAGTAAAGTAATTTATAAAGTTATTTTCTAAAATTATTTCTGTTAACTGTGTATTTGAAATGGGTTGTTTTAATGATTTTATAACATATAAAACTAAAAGTTTATTTTCTGCTAGTTCTGCTGAGTTTTCGTACATATTAAACCTCCAATTTGAAAGTATCTATATTATTATAACATAAATTTTAAACACTGTAATATTATTGTCATTAAAATTATACATTAAGAATATAAATTAGTAAAAATTAAGTTAAGAGGTTTTTTATGCTTAAAGGAAAAAAAGTTGTTATAGAAGTAATTTTGCTTGTATTTATAATTATTCTGTCATTTGCTGTAAATAAACGCAATATTAGTGTAAGCACTAATAATCAAGCTAAACTACCTATATTTAGAGTGAATACAGAAGAAAAAGAAATAGCACTTACCTTTGATATTAATTGGGCAGAAGAGGAGCATTTAGATGAAATTCTACAAGTATTAAAAAAATATGATGTAAAAGGTACTTTTTTTATTATGGGTGGTTGGATAAATTATACAGATGATAATAAAGAAAAGCTTAAAAATATATATAATGATGGTCATGAAATAGGTAATCATAGCTATATACATCCTAACTTTGTAAATATTACAGAAGAAAGAATGAATGATGAATTACAAAAGACGGAAGATATTATTTATGAAACAATTGGATGTAATACAAAATTATTTAGATTTCCAAGTGGCTCATATAATGAAAAAGCATTAAATTATGTTTTATCAAAAGGATATAAATGTATTCAGTGGGATGTTGATTCAGTTGATTGGAAACAATCGGGGGCAGATGTGGAATATAACAGAGTAATGAAAAATGTAAAAGCAGGGTCAATATTATTATTTCACAATAATGCTAAATATACTCCAGAGAATTTAGAGAGGATTATTAATAAATTGACAGGTGATGGCTATAAATTTTTAACAGTTAGTGAATTAATTTATGATGATGATTATTATATTATTGATGAAAATGGAGCACAAAATAAAAAATAAATATTATAAATATATTGAAAAGTACACATGATTTGTATTATAATGGAAATAAATTCTTATATGGTAATAAATTTATAAATAAGCTAAAAAATTACTAATGGAGAGAGGGGTAAAGATGGACAATTTGATGTTAAATAATAAAATTTATCTTGAAGGGAAGATTGTAAGCAAACTTGAATTCAGTCATGAAATGTATGGAGAAGGATTTTATACATTTTTTATGGAAGTTACTAGATTAAGTGATTCTGTTGATTTACTAAATATAACAGTATCAGAAAGATTAATTAGTAATATGGACTTAAGTATTGGAAAAGAAATAATAGTATTAGGACAATTAAGGTCGTATAATAAGTTTGTAGATGGATCTAATAAGCTTATACTAACTGTATTTGCTAGAAACATAGAACCATGCATTGAAAAAAGCAAAAATCCTAATGAAATATTCCTAGATGGATATATATGTAAGGAACCTGTTTATAGAAAAACACCTTTTGGTAGAGAAATTGCAGATGTATTATTAGCTGTAAATAGAGCTTACAATAAATCAGATTATATACCAACAATAGCTTGGGGAAGAAATTCAAGATTTTGCCAAACTTTAGAAGTTGGAGATAATATAAGGGTATGGGGAAGGCTTCAAAGCAGAGAATATCAAAAGAAAATCAGTGAAACAGAAGTAGTTAAGAAGATAGCATACGAAGTTTCTATTTCTAAGATGGAAAGAGTAACTGAAGAAAATGATGAAAACTTCAATAGTGAAGAACATGAAAATACGCATGTAACTGAAAAAGGTGCTATATAATTTTAAAAATATATAGCTTAAATAATAACAAGCTCCGTAGTGGAGCTTGTTATTATTTTCAGACTGTTGACAAAGTGTCAGCAGTCTTTATTTTTATCCAAATATGTAATATAATTTAAAATATATAAATTTGTTACATAGAGGTTTTATCAAT